>JAEWFG010000411.1 GCA_023388935.1 Pseudomonadota bacterium
TCGAAAAGATAGTAGGTCTTCACTACAACGATTTTCGCCACAACGTCCCTTGCAATGATTCAGCTTTTTGTCCGACCAGGCATCGAAAATCGCTAAAAACGAGATCCAGTTGGGAAAGTCGGGTTAGGGAGTGTGCAACGCGGAAGTCGGACGACCCACCCCATTCAGCGTCAACCCGGGCAGGAGGCGCAGATGCAGTCCACGCCGGAAATGCAGTCCACCTCGGACATCAAGCAAGCTGATCCACCCCAAGCTGATTCACCCCAAGCTGATCTACCCCAAACTGATCTACCCGTTGCCGATCCCGGACCGTCCACGCAGAGATCGGGACTGTCCGCGCCGGACAAGGAGCTGCTTGCGCGCGCCGATGAAAGGCTCGCGCATGCCTATGAGCAGATCGCGCTCGCCGATGAACAACTCGCACGTATGAACCAGCAGATGTCCAGGTTGGAGCCCGAGGCCGGCCCTCAGCTCGGCCGCCGGCCCTCCCGACACGGGTCGGCGCTGCGCGGCTTGATCGGCCTCTTCTTGGCGGCGTGCATCTTGGGCGCTGCCTTTGCCTCGCAGTTCGGCAGCGAAGCGACGCGGCAGATGATGTCCCGCTGGGCGCCGCAAGCGGTTTCGGCTTCGGTGCTGCCGAACGAGAAAACGCAAGCCTCCGTCGAGCCGGACGTGCCTGCCCTTCGGGGAGCCACGGCTGATGCGACCCTTTCGCAACCCCCACCCGCGGCTCAGACGACGCCGCAAGAGGCGGCGCCGCCCGCGGCTGCGATACCTGCCGAGCTGACGCAGTTGCTCGAGACGATGTCGCACGATCTCGCCAACGTGCTGCAAAAGATCGACGAGCTCAAGGCGAGCCAGGACCAGCTGGCCCGCGACCAGGCGAGTGCTGCCGACCAGGTCAAGACCACTCAGGAACAGGTGGCGCGTCTCGTTGCCAGCGCTGCGGAACAGAACCAGCGGGCCGCGACGCTAGTGCCCTTGCCACGGCCCGTGACCGCCCCCGCGCGCAAGCCGACGCCGCCACCGGCGACGCAGCAGGCTGGAGTGCAGCGGCAGCCGCCGGTGCAATCGCGGCAGCAGTTACGGTAGCAAGTGTCGATGGGTAACGCGCCGGCTGGTTCGGTCGCGCGTTACCGCATCGTGATCGCGAGCCCGCTCAGATCGGCGTTCGCCATCAGACCGACCTGTGTGCCGGCCAGCTCCAGCACCGCGCCCTTCTGATTGGTGAGCACGATGGCGCGGGCGCCGCGGCCGAGTGCGAGGCCGGCACCGGCCGCGCCGTAGACGCCGGCGACATCCGAGGGACGGTTGATGTTGGAGACGCGGCCGCGCAGCACGGTCTTGGAGCCGCCGAAGACGAGACCGTAGTCGAGCCCGCCGGTCGAGAGTGAATAGGAGCGGCCGCGGAAGTTCAGCACGCCGCTCCCGCCCGAGCCGCCGATGAACCAGCCTGCCTTGTAGATCGTCAGCACCACCGATCCGCCGTCGGCCTGCGCCGCAGTCGAGAGGCCGGCAAGTGCGGCGATGGCGACCAGCGCGGCGCGGAAGGTGGAAGCGATCTTCATGGGGCGTCTCCGGGGGCCATTTTTCAAGGGGGGAATCGAATCAGACGAGCCAAATCTATCCGATGGATCGCGGCGGCAAAATGATGGGGGGACGGGAGTCGTGAGTTGTGAGGTGCAGCAGCGCATTCAACTGTCATCGCCCGGCCTTGACCGGGCGATCCAGTATTCCAGAGACGCCAGAGACTTAACCGTGAAGCCGCGGCGCGGCGTACTGGATGCCCCGGTCAAGCCGGGGCATGACGGCGGAGTTTGGAGCCACACAACAGGCGCGCCGCCATCATGCCATTCTGCCAGTGTTTTGCCCGACGGGTCAAACGATATTTCGGTCTTACCGAATCGAAAAAGTCCAATCATTTCTACTTTGCATGGGGTTGTTTTCGCATTTTTTGTTTGAGCGGCTCCCGCATGTCGCTACGCTCATCCGCCTCAGCCCTTCGTCCGAGGTGACCCATGCCGATCCAGCATTTCGCGCCCCCGCCCAACGTCAAGGCGCCGCCGCTCTCCTTCGCCACGCGTGCAGGCGACCTCCTGTTCGTCTCCGGCATTCCCGGCTTCGATGCCAATGGCGCGCTGCCGGATGGCTTCGAGGCGCAATTCGCCAATGTCGTCGTCAACATCAAGCGCGTGCTCGGCGAGGCCGGCGCGACCATCCGCGATCTCGTCAAGGTCAACGTGCTCCTGACCCGCGCCTCCGACGTTGCCGCCATGAACGCGCTCTATGCCGGTGCCTTCGGCCCGGCGCCTTATCCGGCGCGCACCACCTGCGTGGTGCATGCGCTGCCCAATCCGAATATGCTGATCGAGATCGAGGCGGTGGCGTCGCTGGCGAAGTAAGCCGCGGTTCACCTCCGCATCGTCATTGCGAGCGCAGCGACGGCAGACGACAAGGGTCGGGCAAGGATGCGATGCTAGCGTCCTTGCCTGACTATTTTCTACCTCGCGGCTTTGGAGCAGACCGATGCGCGCGCCGACGACAGCAATGACTCTCGCCGCATCGCTCCTGCTCGGTGCAACGGCGCAGGCGCAGGCCCAGCAATCCTTCCGCGTGATCACTCCGATCTTCGGCCAGCTCGTCAGCTTCGCGATGCCGTCGCAGTTCATCGCCGCGTCCGAGAACACCGAGGGCGACCACTACATCCGCGAGGCCATGCTCGAGGACGAGACGTCCGAGGTCTGGACGCAGATGATCACTGTGACCGGCGAGAAGGGCATGGCGTTGACATCAGGAGGATCGCCGGAGACGTTCGCCGGCACGATCGTGGGCGGCTTCAAATCGGCCTGTCCCGACAGCTTTGCAGCCAGGCCGCTCGGCGCCATGAAGTTCGGCCGCTTCGAGGGGTTCGTCGCGGTAATCGGCTGCGGCCGCGTCGACAGGGGCCCAACGCGGCACAGCGAGACCGCGCTCCTGATCACGCTCAAGGGCGCGACCGACTACTACACCATCCAGTGGGCCGAGCGCGGCCCCTCGAGCGACGAGCCCCCGGTCAATGACGAACGCTGGCAAACGCGCCTGCGCGATCTGAGCCCGATCGATCTCTGCCCGATCGTGCCGGGCGAAGCCGCACCCTATCCGAGCTGCATGAACAAGAGCTGAGGTTTCACGCGTCCTTGTGCGCGCCGGGATGGATCAGGATGTCGCGCGCGGCGGCGAGGTCGATGAAGGCTTCGGCGCTGCCACCTTGATCAGGATGCATGCCCTTGGCGGCGCGGCGATAGGCCTGGTTGATGTCGTCGCAGGTGAGCTGCACCGCGAGCGGCAGGCCGAGCATCTTGCGGGCGCGATCTTCGCTGGAAAGCTTTTTCGGCATCGCGTTGCGGCGGCCGAAGCGCGGGGCCGTCAGGTCATTGAGGACATCGAGGATCACGCCGACGCGGCGCTGGGCGGCAAGCGTGACGCTGTGATCATCGTTGTCCACGGCCTGGCGCAGCACCGGAAGCCCCTGCTCGGCCGCCTGGCGCAGCGTGGCATCGGTACTCATCCGTACGATCTCGGCCACGAGCCGGACCGCCTCGGCCCAATCGGCTGAGTTCGGCGACCGCAGGCGTTCGAGAGCCAGTTTCCAGGATTCAAGCCGTTCCATCATGCGCGCAACGTTTAGCAATACAGATC
>JAEWFG010000238.1 GCA_023388935.1 Pseudomonadota bacterium
CCCGCGCTCGCGCCGTCTCCGCAACCCCGGCCAGCTCCGACGCCGCGAGCGCTGCCATCAAGACTCGCCGATCAAAGGGGTCCCCTTTGGACGCCGATCGGGGGTCCCAGTCCAGCGCCGATTGACATTCTGCGGTTCCGCCGAACCGAGTCCGCAGCCCCCGAAGGAGCAATCGAATGGCGCCAGGGCCAATCCGGAATCGTGGAATGCGGACCAGACCTCCGGACCGATGACGCCGGTATCGTCGGCACGGGCTGCTGCATCGCTCGCCACCTCCGCAAATGCTCGGGCCCGTTGAAGCGACAGGAGGTCTTGGCCGGGTGCTAGAATGGTCGCCTCGCTCGGTAGTGTCTGAAGGCATAAGCTCCCGTGACGCCATCCGTTCCTTGGCTAGGAACATGCGTGCGTCCGACGTTTTGTCCATCAGGTCCATACGTCGGAGCCCGCGGTGGCCGAACTTGTCATGCGTCCGGACGCGGCCAGCACCCAAGTATGGTGGGTGATCTGGGTCGAGCGTGATGAAGTGGTCGCAAGGATCGAGCGGGACCCGAGCGGCCTGTGCACGGTGGTGCCGCAGGGGACGAATTGGAGCCCCATGAAACGAATCGGGCGATCCTTCGATAGCCCGCTGAACGCTTTGCGTGAAGTGCAGCTTTACTTCAAGCGTCGTTGATCGACCGGAAGCGCAAGCGCAGCCGGATTTTCAGATGCTCAGACGGTCAGGTGTGGAGCTTAGTAGATCGATGGCGGGGGTCGATGGCGAGCGAGATGCGGCATGTCGGCCGGACGTTGCGCCGATGGCGGTAGATTCATCCGTTGTCGAAGACGTCCAAGTGTTGCCGAAGTATCTCGTTCTTTATATCGCGCTGTATCTGGCCTACGGAACCGAATCCGCGTTCTTGCCGGCATTTCTGCAAGATCACGGGCTGACCCTCGAGCAGGTGGGGCTGTTGCTCGCGACCGGAACGATGGTCCGGATCATCGCGGGCCCGATCGTCGGTCGCGTTGCCGACTATACGGAAGCGCGCCGGGCCGTACTGTCAGCGGCCGCCTGCCTGTCGGCCGTCGTCGGGTACGCTTACAATTTCGCGTTCGGCTTCGCGCCTCTCATGGGCGTGAGTACGGTCCACGCCGCGTCGACGGCTTCGCTGGCGCCATTGTGCGATGCCATGGCGGTGACGGCGTCGGATCGAGGGCGCCGGTTTCAATATGGTGGGGTTCGCGGAGCAGGCTCCGCCGCATTCATCGGGGGTACGTTGCTGTCGGGACATTTGATCGATCGCGTCGGTCTTTCCTTCATCATCATCGCCAGCAGCGTGTGCTTTCTGATCATGTCGCTGGCCGCGCTTCGCCTCGCTTCGTCAATTCTGCGGACCTCACCTTCGGTTGACGAAATCGACGTCGGCGGCGTCGTCTTTCTTTGGAGGATCTGTGCTTTCCGAAGGCTCATTCTGGTAGCCTTCCTGGTCATCGGGAGTCATGCGCTGAGCGACGCTTTCTCGGTGATCCTTTGGCGCGAAGCGGGATATGGCAGTTTCGCCGTCAGCCTGTTGTGGTCGGAGGCTGTGGTCGCCGAGGTCGTCGTCTTCTTCCTACTGGGTCCCTGGTTGATCGGCCGGATAGGCCTGGCCCGCGCGGCCACGCTTTCGGCCGGTGCCGGAATACTTCGTTGGAGCGTCATGGCGAATTCGACCGCGGCCGCGCCGCTCATCGGCGTACAGGCTCTTCATGGACTCACTTTCGCGCTGTTGCATCTTGCCGCCATGGGCGTCATCGCCCGTTCGGTGCCCAATAGACTTGCCGCGACGGCGCAGACGATCTACGGGACCGGTGCGCTCGGGATCGCTTCGGCGAGTATGACCTTGGCATCGGGATATCTCTTTGGCCTGTTCGGCCTGCACGCTTTTTGGGCCATGGCGGCATGCTGTGCGATCGCCGTTCCCTTCGCTCGCGGCCTTCTCGTCAAGGACAAGCCATGGGACGGCTTGCGCCCGTCGGGATGACGCACCTCCCCGGGTCGAACGTGACGCAACTGTCGGCTGGCCGTCTACCGTCTGCTCGCCTCGCGACGGCGAGCTCTTGTGTCATCGTACTTCTTGCCTAAATAGCGCAGCCTTTGTGAGAGAGCCAGAACACGCTTTCGATCATGCTCGTCGGCGGGCTATCCGTCGTAAGGCGCGCCGGTTCTAATCCCGAACTAGGTCACCGTGATTGGAAAAAGGCGCCTCTTCGCCGCTCTCTCAGTCGTCCCGGCCTACTTGCTTAAGCTGACCGTAGTGGTGACCGTTGTCCTCGTGGTGGCCCTTCCCGCCAGAATAGGCAATGGCGGGGGAAGTCAGACTCGTCGACAGCAGGAGAGTCATCGCGGGTGGAGTCACTGCAGCGAACTTGCCGCACGTCGTAAGGAATGCACGGCGGTCAGCCTCGGCCGATGCGACGCCCGACGGTTTCTCTGTCATGGTCATTTTCTCCGCGACATGATATTGAAGTCTCATTATATCATATCGTAAATATCATTATATCGTTCCCGCAAATTAATAGAAATACACTTGTTGCAGCTCCGGCTTTCGAATTCAACTAGGCCGTGTCTCATTAAGCGGTCGGCCGCGTGATGTCCGCTCGCCCCGCTGCGTCAACAACCGAGGCAGCCCTAGTTCTTCGTCAAAAGAGTTCGGCGGCTTTTCGGCCATGGCCTCGACGTCAACAGGATGAAGCTCGCCAGTGCGGTGCTTCAGATCTGCCGCATGCTGCACCAAGCGAGCAGCGACCTATGGGGTCCTTTGTAATTTTTGCCATGCGCAGCAGCGTCGCTGCTGCCTCACGGGCGAAATGGTTGAAGCGCGACACGATTGGCCACCCGACACCTAGCCGACGAGGGAAGATTCAAGGGCCGGACATTCGTTCCGAATTCGGGGTAAAAATGCACACACGCAACAAAAAGGCCTCAGCTCGGCGCTGGCGCAGCTGAGGCCTTGGTGGTCGGCATCACGTTATCGAGTCGTGATTTCGAGATCTTCGACTTAGGAGGTGGTCTGTTCCCAGTGTCAGTCGGCCGCGAGCATGGCCAGGGCTGGCATGGAACACCGCCCGCTTCGGCGCAGCTAGTCATCAGGGACTGATCAGCCTTTTAGGACCCATGAACGTGCACTCTCAATTGATGTCAGCCCAAACTGAAGGGGTATTGAGCTGAGGCCATCGAGGTCACCCTTGGGGAAGGGAATCGGGAAAACTTGGCAATTGCTGGGAATGTTCCTATTCTAGGCACCCGGGAACGCCCTCTCGCCACATTGGTTGGGAATTGCCCAAATTGATTGAGGGCCGCGATGCAAGGGGAACATTTGACCGTCGACCAGTGCGACGAACTAATGAAAGCACTGCGTGAAGATGCTGCTTGCTTACCGCACGGGTCGGAGAGAGAGGCCCTGTTGCAATTGGCGGAGGGGCTACCGCCTCCTTGCCGACATGAAAAGAATGGTTCTTCGTAAAGTGAATTGACCCTGTCCAATGCGATGTCGGTTGTTAGCAGCTTACGGTGAGGTGCAATCTGAATTGATCGGCAAAACGGTCGTCGTTACCGACGGAAAGGCAGGCACAATGGAGAACATTTGGCTCGATGAACTGCACGGGCTTCGGATTGCGATCAAAGGCCATCACGGAAGGTGGCCAGTCTCAACCATCAAGCTGGTGCAGAAATGACGAAGACCTGTTGCTCCGCGGGGTCGCCGCTTCTTCACGACGTCCGCTCGAGACGCCGCTGCTGAGGTGACGGAGCCGATCGCGATCTTTGCCCTGGCGCCTACAGATGGACGCATTGCAACAAGAGAGCCTACGCGGTCCTCGCCGGTGCGGTGAGCGACAGCGACGCCACGGCATCCGCTATTT
>JAEWFG010000243.1 GCA_023388935.1 Pseudomonadota bacterium
CCCGCGCTCGCGCCGTCTCCGCAACCCCGGCCAGCTCCGACGCCGCGAGCGCTGCCATCAAGACTCGCCGATCAAAGGGGTCCCCTTTGGACGCCGATCGGGGGTCCCAGTCCAGCGCCGATTGACAACGATGGCGGGCCGATCTGCCTAAAGCTCGCGCCCCATCGACGGATGACTGCGGTTCTTGACCTTGATCCAGTCTTTCGATCGGCCGCCGCGATATGGCCGATCGGAGCGTTTTGAGATCAGCCCCTCGAGTCCCATTTCGCAAGCCGCCCTGAACAGATCGGCACGTATGGAGCCGGTCTCGAAAGGATTGATGAAGATCCCGTCAGGACGGCCGCGCAGCAGGCGTTCAAGGTTGGCTTTGCGCATGGAAAGTGGAAGCTGCCGCAAATCCTCACCGTCCATAGCGAGCACGTCGAAGGCGCAGAGTTGGACTTCGGCATTCTGCTTTCCTGAATGTAGCGCGTTGAAATCCGAGACGCCGTCAACGCCGAGCACCACCGCCTCGCCATCGATCACGAACTGCTTGGTCCGGTTCTTGGCCGCGGCCTCGACGATCCACGGGGAGCGCTTGGTCCAGTCGTGGCCGCCGCGCGTGATCAGGCGCACCCGCTCAAGGTCCCGGATGACCAGTAGGCGGTAACCGTCGTATTTGACTTCGTGGAGCCAGTCGGGGCCGTTTGGTACTGCCTTCCCGGCCGTGGGGATGCAGAGCTCGATGTGCTTCGCCATGAGCGGCATCTATGCACCGCAGACTAAATTACGAGTCTCAGAACTGCCGCAGCGGCAGGATCATCTGCACGCCGATCGGCCGGCCTGTGAAGCGCTCGATGAACTCCCGCACTGGCTCGGTGACCTCGTGCCCTTCGGCGACCCACTGCTCCAGCTCCCTCGCCACGTCTTCGGTGGCATCACGCGACCAGCCTTCCCACGGATTGAGGGCCACGACGCGCAAGGGATGGTCGTACTGGCCGGTGAGGAGGTCGCTGATCAGGGTCCGGTAGTCTGTCCGGTCCTCGTCCGTCTCGCGCCAGGCGGGGCCGCTGCTGAAATCCTCCAGCACCAGGTACATGTCCCGGTCGAGCCGATCGGTTGGGATGATCGAGGGAGCCTTACGCATACGCAACTCCAGTGCCCCAAGCCAAAGGTAGGGCATGGCCGGTCGAAATGCGAATCAGTTCGGCCTGTTCATGAAAAGCTGCGCAACGCGAGCAGCCTGCGCCCGCCCAACTCGATCGGATCCCCCAGCCTTTGCTCATGTCGTGTTTCGATACCCCATCGCTGCAATCTGCGGTTTGCCCCGGTCGAAATCGGGCCGAACGTTGGCACCGCGCCCGCCGCACTTCTGACAGACGAACCGTGGCTCGATCTCGGAGAGCCGGATATCGTCCGACCAACGATCCGCATCCAGGGCAACGTGATGGCCGCAATGGCAATAGACCAACACGCCGCGTGCCGATCGCTGGACCGGAAGCAGTGCAGGGCGCGGTGAACGGCACGACCCGCCTGGGCGACGTTCAGCGCGTCGTCGAGAACTCAGTCGGTCATCGGGCGAGTCCTAGCCGCATCGCACTACGCAGCCGGTCAATTGTCTTATGGTACAGCCAAACCTCAGACGACGGACTTCGCTCGCGGCAGCGGCGCTCCTGTCTTCAGCCCCGCATAAAGCCTTCGCACTCGCCTCCCGCCCAAGCGAGCGTGTCTTCCATCTTCTCGCCTCTGGCGTAACGAAGCGCCATTTTGGTTAGCGTGCCTTGGGCATAGATCTGCTGGGCGATTTTGGGCGGCGCAGGGAAGGCCGCAATCGACAGTGTCTGGTGCTTGTAGGGGTTCGGATAGTGATAGAGCGTGCCCTTCGGCGGCCCTTCCTCGGCCCACGTCTTCAGCGTCGTCATATTCGCGTAGGCTGGCAAATCGAATCCGTGGCTGGCGGCAACGAACTTCTCGATCGACGACGCCTGCGACAAGTGGTTGAGCAGGCTCTTGGCCGCTTCCTTGTTTTTGGAGAATGCCCAGATGGCCCAGAAGAATGGCGCATAGGGCGCGAAGCGACCGTTTGGACCCGCCGCGAAGCCGTGGGTCCAGCATTGCTCGGCAACCTGTGGAGCGTCGCGCTTCGCGACCGCCCAGGCGCTCGGCGGGTTCATAATCAGCGCGCCGCGGCCGGAGATCAGCCATTTGTTGTTCGAGGCGTCATCCCAGGATGGTGCGTCGGGCGGTAGGAAGGCGATCAGCTTCTTGTAATATTCGAGCGCCTGACGAACCTGATCGGTCTTAACCGTGAGATTGCCCTTGGCATCGACGAGCTCGGCGCCGAACGACTGGAAGATCGCACCCGCCGTGTCGACGTTGTCGGGGGTTTCGCCGAGGCCAATGCCGAAGGGGAAACCGCCCTTCTGGCAGGCTTCCGCCGCCTTCAGGAAAGTATCCATCGTCCAGTTGTCGGCTTTGGGTGGTGCGCCAGCAGGATACATTTCCTGCACATCGATACTCGCGTATTTCTTCATCAGATCGATGCGAGAGCAGGGTCCCTTGATTTGGCTTCCGGGGGTTGCAGGGACTGCAAGCCATTTGCCCTCTGCGTGGCCGAGATATTTCACGGCGCCATTCACCTCACCGTTCTGCTCGATCGCAGGCTCCACGACATCGTTCACCGGCTCGAAGTGTTCGGCATAAGCCTGCGGCCACCAAGTGTACATCTGAAGAATGTCATGGCCGGATTTGGCCTGGGCTTCGGCCGCAACTGTCAACTCGATCTTCCGGTTGTTGCTGGTGATGTAGTCGATCGAAACCTCGACTTTCTCCTTTGCGGCCCACTCGTTCACGAGGGCGGTTGATGTGTCGTTAGCGCCCGGAACCCAGTGATCCCAGAGGCCGATCGACAGCTTGCCGGCCGCATACGCGCCGCGCACATAGGGCGCAGTGATCAATGCGGCGGATGACAGGACGGCCGTGCTTACAAATTGCCGTCGCGAAGGCTCTCGTGACATTGGCTCACTCCATGCTGAAATTTGTCTGTTTCGGTGTGCGTCAGGGACACAGCGCGGAAAAAGCGAGCGCGAGCCTATAGAAATAGGCTCAGGTCAGACCGGAGTAGAATTGATTGCTCCGCTGCGTAAAAGGTAGCACCTACGCAGCAGCGTATTAGAATTCAATGCGCAAAGTTGGGTTGGAGCAAGCGGTGAAATTTGACAGCTACCCTGTCCCAACTCAGCTAATCTGCGAGCGTGGAGTTCTCGCCCGGGGTTTTCGGCTGGCGAGTTGTTGGTCGGAAGGACGAATTTGCGGCGTGTCGGCGCAATGAAACGGCGGGACCAAGTTGAATATCAAAGCGCCGGTCGTCGACGCCGACGAGAGAAATTCGCGCTGCGCCGCGGTCGCCCTTGAATTCGGTCCAGACGCCGATAAAGGAGCAGAGCAACGCTCGTCATTGAGTGCGAACCGACGGGTCCCCGTGGCTGAGGCACGCCAAGGTGTCACAAGCATAAGCCGCATCTGTCCCTTGGGGGCATTTGCCCCCGTTGCACTCTTCAAGCTTGCCAGGACGCTTGAAGGGGCAGAATTTTGGGCGTGTCCCCATCAATAGGAGGAACATGCCGCGCTCGGCTTGGTATTTGGCTTCGGCGCGGGCGCTTTCCCAGCCCTGCAAAACAACCCCGCCACGGGGGTCGCAGACCCGCCACTCCCGACCCCGCCGACAACACGTCAGCACCACTTCAAACACCGCGCCTCCCTGCGGATTATTTGTGTAGTTGCCGCTGGCTTAAGTAACTGACCTGCCGCTGGTCAACGGCTACTTTTGGCGAGAATTCGCGTACCAAGTCTGGCAAGCCACGACGGCGCTTTGATTTCGGCGAGCGCGGCGCTGGTCTAGGACTTCAGTCCAGGTCTTCTCCGGCTCACGCCGTGGCATCGGGAGGGGTAGCTCCAGTTGCCTCTCGATCTCGTGCTGGGGCGGCCTGTCCAGCCCGCGCTCGACAATCCAGCGCGCCTTTTCCATCAACTCGGGATCATAGGGAAACGGTTTACGCATTACTTCAGTCCTTCAGCCTCGGGCAGTCGTTCTCACTCGATGTGGTGATCGACGCTGTTGATTTCCGCGACATGACGCCAATTTAATCTGTTGGCTATAGTACATCTGGCCTTAGCGAGATCAGCTCGCGGGCATAACGATGCGCCAGAGCTTGATCGCGTCACCTAGAAATCGCCGTTGCAGCTTCTTCGCCTTTCCTGGGGGGAGCCTTACAGATCACGGATCATCAGTGCCGTGTCGAAGCCCTTCCATTTTGTGCGGTCCATCACTCCCCAGCCGAGGCTCTCGTAGAAGCAGCCGTTCCCGACCCATGTGCCGCCTCTCTCGCCGCAGCGGTTTTCGCCTGACGACGAGTTTCACTTCCCGCCCATGATCGGCAGCCCGTCGTGCCACGCGCAACTGGCCGCCGTGCGCAACGAGGGGCTCTATACCCCGCCGTCGACGCAGGGCACGCTCATCTATCCGATGAGTGGTGGCGGCGTGAACTGGGGCAGCGCGGCGTTCGATCCCGTCCACCAGATCCTCTACGCCAACACCGGCAATGCCATCCATCTCGTTACACTGGTGCCGTCGGCGGACGTCGAAGGCTACCACCCGCCGCCGGGCCACGATTTCGGCCCGCAGCGCGGCGCGCCGTTCGGCATGACGCGCGTGGTCGTGAAGTCGGAGCTCGGGCTGCCCTGCAACCGCCCGCCCTGGGGCGAGATCGTGGCCCTCGATCTCAAGGCCGGCAGGATTTTGTGGCGCGCGACCGTCGGCACCACGGAGGATCTCGCTCCACTCGGCGTTGCCTTCCCCTGGGGCGCGCCGCTGGTCAATGGCGTCGCGGTCACCGCCAGCGGCGTCGTCTTCACCGGCGCGGTGGACGCCTACTTGCGGGCCTTCGATGCGAGGTCCGGCGAGGAGTTGTGGCAGGGCCGGCTACCCGTGCCCGGTATCGCCAATCCCATGACCTATCTCTGGAAGGGCAAACAATATGTCGCGATCGCCGCCGGCGGCCACTCCGAGGCCGGCACCTCGATCGGCGACAGCGTTGTGGCGTTCCGGCTGCCGCGCGCCGGTGAGGCGCCCTCGTTGTGGTCGAGGACGATCGATCGCCCCGGCGGGCGGTTTGAGAGCGGCGCCGCCGCCGCGTTGCTTGCATTGATCCTCGCCGCAATCGGAGCCCGGCGCTGGCGCCGCAGGGCGAGGCTGCGGCCGTGGCGCTGAGGGGACTGGAGCCGGTGGCACGCCCAAACGCATCAACACAGATGGGACGCCAATATCGGCTTGCGACCTCACCGCAATCTCCCTCAAACCGACCTCTTGAAAATAATGCAAAAATGCATTACTTTCCTAAATCGGGAGGCCCGCCATGACCGCTTTGACCGTTACGACCCGAGGACAGGTCACGTTCCGCAAGGACGTGCTGCAACACCTCGGAATCAAGCCTGGGGATAAGATCGAGCTCGATTTGTTGCCGGGCGGCCGGGCCGTGCTGAAAGCGGCGAAGCCAGCGGGATCGTTCCGCGATCTGGCCGGATGCCTGAAAGGCAAGACCAACGGCCGGGTGTTGACCATCGAGGAGGTCAACGAGACCGTTGCCGACGCCGCGGCGCGGGCCGGAGCCGGCATTAAGTGAATATCACCGCCGATACCAACATCCTGTTGCGGGCGATCGTTCAGGACGACGCCAAGCAGGGGCGTGCCGCGCTCCGGGTGCTCGAGCAAGCCGAGCTTGTTGCCGTGAGTGTGCATGCCCTCTGTGAGTTGGCATGGGTCCTCCAGCGCGCCTACAAGGTCTCGCGCGCGGACGTCGCGGCAGCGATCCGCCAGCTGGTCGCGACCAAAAACATCTCGGTAAATGGGCCCGCAGTCGAAGCCGGACTAGCGTTGCTCGACGCAGGCGGCGACTTCGCCGATGGCGTGATCGCGTATGAAGGCCAATGGCTCGGCGCCGACACCTTCGTGTCCTTCGACGCCGAAGCCGTATCGCTTCTCAAAGCTCAAGGCCAAGCGGCCCGCCTGCCATGACCACGTTCGCGGCCACCCCCAGCGGGAGGTAGACTCGAATCAAGCGTGAATGACTCAAGTCCAACCAGAACCGACAACTGGTCACGGTCGACGGGCCCGGTGCTCAAGTTCATGGCAAGCTCTATCTCGAACGGGCTCATTTGGCGGCAGATATCGGCGAAGAGCTCAAGGTGACCGATTTTGACGCCGCAGCTCCGGAATTCGTTCCGCGAGCTCCTCCGCTATGACGGCCCCAATCTGATGTCGATGAACGTCAACGACGGGGTTACGGGACCTGCTGCCTTTCGGCCGGTGTTCGAGACAATGGATACGCCGCCGCGGCGGTTCGTTGGGCCGACATTCTTGGTCAAATCACCGGGCTAGTTTCAATGACTTGTTCGGTGTGAACTTGCTCGATGTCAGCGCGGGTGTGCCTGAGCCGATCACCTATGGCCCGTTGCCAGCCTGCGTCCGCGCTTTATCGACAGCGCTTACGATCGCAACATGCAATGCCCAGGCGAGCCGCTGCGTCAGCCAATCGCCATCATGAAGGCGGCTATTGTCGGTGGGATCGACCATTCTATCGAATGAGCCCCCCTCAAGAGTCCGATGGTGGCGATCCCAGCAGGACTCGAACCTCCGGAAGAGAGCAGGGTGGTCGTCAACTGGGCGGGAGCCGCAGGCTTGTCGTGGGGAACCGTCGCCATTGAAAGCGGGCTTTAGCGGCGCGGTTCTTCAGGCCGCAATCCGCAGTCGCTGCTGCAATCTTCAAGGCGATTGCTGCTTGCTGGTCGGTCACTAAC
>JAEWFG010000308.1 GCA_023388935.1 Pseudomonadota bacterium
GGTGTAATTTGCCTTGTACCGCGGCAAGTGGGAACGAGGGACCTCGCTTTTCCGGACCCATTGGGCGGCTGCGATGGGTTGCCCAGGTGCCGGCTTGCGGTACCGATCATCACCAGCCGGCATTGACGACGCAGGCCGCGAGCGCCTCCCGGAACGGGCCGCCGCAGCGGGTCATGTTGCCGTAGGCCTTGTGCGACAAGAGACGATCCCGTCGTCCATCCCGGATGTCGGCTCGGGGTAAAGTACGTCCCCAAGTCTGAAGCACGAAAAGCCCCGCCAGCCACGGCGGGGCTTTTTAGTTCTGACGTCGATGCATCGGAGGACGCAATCTGAGTTATGTCCGCTCTGTGTCGACGATTAGGGGACGAACTTATAGGGGACGTACTTTACCACCCCACCACGGCTGCATGCAGAAATCGGCGCTGCGGCGGCGCTGGCGGCGCCGACCAAAGTACGTCCCCTAGCGCCCTTGTAAGCCATTGAAAACTCAGACTGTGTATCCCACACGGTCTGGTCGAAGCCGATGGATGCTGGGCAAAGTACGTCCCCTACCAGGACGGCAATATGGCGAGCTGAAACAACGTGCCTAGAGGCTGCCAAAAGAGCCACCAGTTCGCTTTGGCGATGCGTACCCGTCTCAGCAAAGACCGCCTTGAGGGGCCCTTCTTTTCCCGACGCCGAGCACTCCCGCCCAACGATATGCTAGGGTACTGTCCTCGGCCCGAGGACGGCTCGTGAAAAGGCGCGAGTTCATCATTCTCATAAGCGGCGTGGCGACGTGGCCACTCGCAGCCCGCGCCCAGAAGCCAGCGGTGCCACGGATCGGGTACATCTGGACTGGCCCCCGCGGGACGGACGTGAGCAATGCTGGAGTCCGTCAGGGGCTTGCAGACTTGGGATACATTGTCGGGCACAACCTGGTCCTCGAAGAGCGGTACGCCGGCGGAAACCCAGAGCGCGTGCCCGCGCTCGTTGCCGAACTTCTCGCGCTCAATGTCGATGTTCTCCTAACCCCAGGCACACCCATCACGCTCGCCGCGCAACGCGCGACCTCAACAGTGCCGATCGTCTGCGTGGTCGGAGATCCAGTCCGGACCGGTCTTGTGGCCAGCCTGGCTCGACCCGGCGGCAATATCACAGGCCTATCGCTGCTTTCCGGCGATTACAGCGTAAAGTGGCTGGAGTTGCTAAAGGAGGTGGCACCGACGGCGCGTCAAGTGGCCATGCTGTGGAATCCAGATAATCCAGGCACTGCTAACCAAAGCAATCAAATGCGGCAAGCCGCACCTACCCTCGGTCTCGATCTGATCGCCCTCTCGGTGAGGCCTGCAGACGTCCAAAATAGCCTCGCCGCGGTCGGAACGCGGGCGTTCGACGGTCTCGTAATGACCGACGATACGTTGCTGAACCCACTGATACCCCAGCTGATCGCGCTCACCGCAGGGCGTCGCTTACCGGCGATCTATCCATTTAGCGACTCAGTCGAGCAAGGGGGGCTGCTGTCGTATTCAGCGGACTTCTTCAAGCTGTGGCGACGTGCCGCTCGTTATGTTGATCTCATCCTCAAAGGAGCGCGTCCGGCGGAGTTACCGGTTGAGCAGGCGACAGAAGTCACACTGAAGATCAACATCAAGACCGCAAAGTCGCTCGGCCTCACTGTCCCTGCGGCGCTGGTGGCCCGTGCCGACGAGGTGATTGAGTAAGTGCGCCAGCCTCAAGCTGATGCGTCAAACAGGCAATTTCCATCACGATCCGAATAATCGCTGTTTTGAAATCACATTGGACGCCGAAAAAGATGCCAGAATCGACGGACGAAGTGCCTATTTCGCCTGAGGACCGGCTGCGTCGTGTAGTCATTCTGTGCGTCGCGTTTATGCGAAACTTGGCCTATCTTCGGGGTGCCTCAGAAGCTCCCGAGGGGTGGAGCAAGAATGGCGGAGAGCTTGTGCTCCCGGACGCGAGCTTCTGGAGAACGGCGTCAAACAACGCACTCGACATGTGTGTGCTGGAATTTTGCAAGCTCTTCGTAGACGGGAAGGGGAAGCATTTCTGGAAAACGGTCGTATCAAACCCCGACGACTTTTGCGCCGAACTGATGCAAAAGCTCGGGTTCACCGAGGAGCAGTACCGCTCATATCTAGGGAAGTTCAAAAGCTACCGGGACAAGTTCGTTGCACACCTAGACAATGGAAGAACAATGTACACTCCGCAGCTGGACGCTGCCAAAATAGCGGTTCAGCACCTACATGCCTGGCTCGTCGCGAACGAGTGTCACTCCGACCTTCTCGACCCGGAGCACTCGAGCCCCGAAAGGCTGCTAGCGGGCTACGAGGTGGAGAAGGCTACGGCCAAGCGCATCCATAGTCAGATACATGCGATTGGGGAGCGACGACACGAAGGTGGCGCTTATCGTCCGGATTAGACGTCACTTCGCCCTCTAGCGACCGTTGCCTGATTGATGGATGCGTATTGCAGGCCATCACGCAATTCCCCCTTACAGTTGCATTCTAGAAGCTCGGAGTTGTAGCGCGGAGAGCACATACCAAGTACCAAGCCGAGGCCCGACCGATCTAAATCCATGTGCCGCGCTCTGAAGCAAAGACCCCGCCGTTTCCGGCGGGGTCTGCCTATTATACTAAAGTCGGGGACGTACTATTAGGGGACGTACTATTAGGGGACGTACTATGCCCGGTGCCGCAGCCGCGCAACAGACAGGGTGGAGGACGCGATGGCAAGGCCGCTTTCGGTTGCGATCGTCGGTGCCGGCATGGGCGGGCTTGCGACCGCCGCGGCGCTCAGGCGCGTCGGCATCAATGTGATGGTCTACGAGCAAGCCTCTCAATTCGCCCGCATTGGCGCCGGCATCCAGGTCGGCTGCAACGCCATGAAGGTGTTGCGGGCGCTGGGGCTGGAGGCGCGGATGCGCAGCCGGTCCTTCTATCCACGCTCCTGGAACAACCGCGATTGGCGCAGCGGCGACATCAAGTTCGATATGATTTTTGGCCAGAGCGCGGAGGAGAAGTTCGGCGCCCCGTATCTGCTCGCCCATCGCGGTGATCTCCACGCGGCACTGGGGAGCGCGGTGCCGGACGAATGCATTCGGCTCAACCACAAGCTGGTCGGTCTCGACGAGACCGGCAAGGGCGTCCGGTTGACCTTTGCCGACGGCACCAGCGCTGTTGCCGATGCCGTGGTCGGCGCCGACGGCGTCCATTCGGCGGTGCGCGACATCCTGTTCGACACCGCACCGGTGAGGTTCTCCGGTCGCATCGCCTATCGCACCACCTATCCGGCCGCGCTGCTCGGCGGAGAGACGATCGACGACTGCACCAAATGGTGGGGTGAGGACCGCCACATCGTGATCTATTACGTCAAGCCGGACCGCAGCGAAGTCTACCTCGTCACCAGCCAGCCCGAGCCGGACTTCCGCATCGAGTCCTGGTCGGCGAAGGGCGATGTGCGTGATCTGCGTGCGTCGTTCGAAGGCTTTCATCCGCAGGTCGGCCAGGTGCTTGCGGCGTGCCCCGACGTGCACAAATGGGCGATCATGGACCGCGATGCGCTCGATCGCTGGGCCGACGGCAATGTGACGCTGCTCGGCGATGCCTGCCATCCGATGACGCCCTATATGGCGCAGGGGGCGGCCATGGCGATCGAGGATGCCGCCGTGCTCTCGCGCTGCCTCGACGGTGTCGACCGCTACGGCGTTGCGGATGCATTCCGCCGCTTCGAGGCGACGCGAAAAGCGCGCACCAAGCGGTTGCAGGAGACGTCGCGCGCGAACATCTGGCTGAAGGAGAGGACGGATACGAGTTGGGTCTACGGCTACGATGCCTGGTCGGCGCCGCTGGCGGGTTCAATAACCCTATGAGCCCGGATAGTCGTCGCTGCGACCAAGGGATGTGAGCCAAGCGATGACCGCGTCAACGCCCCTCAATCTCCGCAGGATCGCCGCCCTCATCGCAGCTGCCGATCAATCGGACAAAGTCGTAAGTCTGCTAGGACACCGCATCTAGTGCCCCCAGCCGCTCGGCTTCGGCAATATCGTCGACCGTGTTGGCGTTGAAGAACGGATCGAGCGGCTCGGCCGGCCATGTCACCGTCGCGAGCGGGTAGCGCGCGGTCCAGCGATCGATCTTGCGGAGGTCCTCGACGACCAGCGCGTGACGCAGTTCGTCGCGCATGCCAACGCGCCACAATCCGATCACCGGATGCGACTGATCGCCTGATGCGGCGACCGCCAGTTGTGCGTTCTCCCGCGCTCGCGCTTCATGCAGGCGCGCGACGAGATCGCGCGGTAGGAACGGACAGTCGCCGGCGGCGCTGAGCACCCACTCTACGGCCGGCCGGTTCGCCGACGTCCAGTCGAGCGCGGCGAGGATGCCGGCGAGCGGGCCGGGAAAGCCGGGCACGTCGTCTGCGATGACCGGCAAGCCGAACGCGGCGAAACGCGCGGGATCGCCGTTCGCATTGAGGATCAGCCCGCTGCACTGGGGCGAAAGGCGCGTGATCACGCGCTCCAGGATGGTGCGGCCGCCAATCGTGCGCATCGACTTGTCGCCGCCGCCCATGCGCCGCGCGAGGCCGCCGGCGAGCAGCACGCCAATAGTCGACGGAATGCTCGTCGGTGGAATTTCAGTCGTCACCACCTTCACCCTTGCGCTTGTGTTTGGCCGAGTCCCCCTCGACGTAAGCGAGGTTCTGGTCGTAGACGATCCGCTCCTCGCCTGCGAGCGCGATGAAGCGCTTGCCGCGGGTGCGGCCGACCAGTGTCAGTCCGACTTGCCGGGCAAGATCGACGCCCCAGGCGGTGAAGCCGGAGCGCGACACCAAGATCGGAATTCCCATGCGGACCGTCTTGATCACCATCTCCGAGGTCAGGCGTCCCGTGGTGTAGAGGATCTTGTCGGATGCATCGACGCCGTGGCGATACATCCAGCCCGCGATCTTGTCGACGGCGTTGTGGCGGCCGACGTCCTCGGTGTAGCACAGCGGGGTGCCCTCCTTGCACAGCACGCAGCCGTGGATCGCGCCAGCCTCGAGATAAAGCGAGGGCATGGTGTTGATGGTCTGTGTCATCTGGTAGAGCCAGGATGTGCGCAACTCAGCCTTCGGCAGCGCGACGCTTTCGACCGCCTCTAACAGGTCGCCGAAGGCGGTACCCTGTGCGCAGCCCGAAGTCTGCGTGCGCTTCTTCAGCTTGGCCTCGAAATTGGTGTGATGCTCGGTCCGCACCACGACAACCTGGAGATCGTCGTCGTATTCGACCTCGGTTACCGCGTCATTATATTTCAGCATGTTCTGGTTGAGCAGGTAACCCAGCGCCAGATATTCCGGATAGTCGCCGATCGTCATCATGGTGACGATCTCCTGGGAATTCAGGTAGAGCGTCAGCGGCCGCTCCATCGGCACCTTGATCTCGACCTTGGCGCCGCTCTGGTCGGTGCCGGTCACACTCTGGGTCAGGCGCGGGTCGTCCGGGTTGGGGACGATCAGGGGCACCGGGGCTTTGTCGATCTTCATCATGGCGGCGAGGTTAGCATGACATTCGGGTCAAGCCGATATATGCATGGCCCGTGAAGGACGAAATGCCGCCCAGTCGTCATTGCGAGCGGAGCGAAGCAATCCAGAATCTCTCCGCGGCGACACTCTGGATTGCCTCGCTCCGCTCGCAATGACGGGGCGGGATCATCGGTTCCACCAAAGACCAAGTCGCTTGGGGAGACGGACCTGGAATGAAAGTCATCGGCCTTGCAGGCTGGAGCGGTGCGGGCAAGACCACGCTGTTGACGCGGCTGATCCCGCATTTCAACGCACAAGGCCTGCGCGTGTCCGTCATCAAGCATGCGCATCACCAGTTCGACGTCGACATGCCCGGCAAGGATTCCTGGCGCCATCGCGAGGCGGGCGCGGCCGAGGTGCTGGTTGCTTCGTCAAACCGCTGGGCCCTGATGCATGAGTTGCGCGGCGCGGCGGAGCCGCGGCTGCCGGAGCTGCTCGATAAGCTGTCCGCGGTCGATCTCGTCGTGGTCGAGGGTTTCAAGCGCGAGCCGCATCGCAAGATCGAGGTGTACCGCGCCGCCAACGACAAGCCGCTGCTGTTTCCAGATGATCCCGGAATTGTCGGGATTGCGACCGACATCGCCATTGAAACGCGGCTGCCGACCGTCCATCTCGATGATATCCCGGCTGTCGCGGCGTTGCTGCTGCGCGCGGCGATGCCGGTCGAGGAAGCGGTCGCTAGAAGCGCTACGCTGCGCTGACGAGGCACCATGGCGCAACTGTCGGACGATTGCTTTGCCTTCGGTGGCCCGATGATGTCGGTCGACGAAGCCGTTGGCCTGATCACGACGCGCGTCAATGCGATTGCCGATCTCGAAACCGTGGCGCTCCTCGATGCCGACGGGCGTGTGCTGGCGCGCGATGTAGCCGCACCCTTGCCGCTGCCGCCGTTCACCAACTCCGCCGTCGACGGTTACGCCGTGCGCAACGCGGACCTTCCGGAACGAGCGGAGCAGGCGTTCCCGCTCGACGGCCGCATCCGGGCCGGAGGCCTTGCTCAGGCACCGATCAAGCGCGGTCACACCGCGCGGATTTTCACGGGCGCGCCGATGCCGCCCGATGCTGAGACCGTCTTCATGCAGGAGGATGTCCGCATCGATGACGCCGGCAAGATCGTGCTGCCGCCGGGGCTGAAGCCGGGTGCCAATGTCCGCCCGGCAGGCGAGGACATTCCCGAAGGGCTCGTTGCGCTGCGTGCCGGCCAACGGCTGCGCCCGCAGCATGTCGCGCTCGCCGCGGCGTTCGGATTGACCACGCTCGATGTGGTCAGGCGCATCCGCGTCGCGGTGTTCTCGACCGGCGACGAACTGGCGTCGCCCGGCGAGCCGCGCGCGGTATCGCAGCTCTTCGATTCCAACCGCTTCATGCTGATGGCGATGCTGCGCCGGCTCGGCTGTGAGGTCAGCGATCTCGGCATTTTGCGCGACGAGCACGCCTCGCTGGCGAATGGCTTGAAGCAGGTCGCCGGCGCGCAGGATCTGATCCTCACCACCGGCGGCGTCTCGACCGGCGAGGAGGATCACGTCAAGGCGGCGGTCGAGAGCGTCGGCTCGCTGGTGCTGTGGCGGATGGCGATCAAGCCGGGCCGGCCCGTGGCGATGGGCATCATCGACGGCACGCCGCTGATCGGATTGCCCGGCAATCCCGTCGCGAGTTTTGTCACCTTCGTCCATGTCGTTCGGCCGACGGTGCTGGCGCTTGCGGGCGGCCTGCCGGAGTCACTTTTGCCAATGCCGGTGCGCGCGGCGTTTACCTACAAGAAGAAGATCGGCCGCCGCGAATACGTTCGCGCCTCGTTGCGGCGCGGAAAGGACCGCCGGCTGGAAGCGGTCAAGTTCCCGCGCGAAGGCGCCGGGCTGTTGTCGTCTCTGGTTGAGACCGACGGCCTCGTCGAACTCGGCGAGGACGTCGCGGACGTCGAGCCGGGGCAGGACGTAGGTTTCCTATTCTATGCCGATCTGCTCTAAAGCCCCTGCGTTGACGCCAATCATCCGCCCCGCCATGTTGCGCCCATGACCAGAACGATGCTCGATCTCACCGGGCTCAAATGCCCGCTGCCAGCCCTCAAGACGCGCAAAGCGCTGAAGCCATTGCAGCCGGGCGATCAGCTCGAAGTGCACTGCACCGATCCATTGTCGGTGATTGACATACCGAACCTGATCCGTGAGACGGGCGACACGGTAGAGATTACCGAGCACAATGAGGCGCGCATCGTGTTCTTGATAGAAAAGACAAATGGTTCGATAGGCGCCGTCAATGGTGCGCCGCGATCCTGAGCGTTGCTGCGCTAATACCTACCATTTGTCTATCGACATCAACCGTGGCTTCTGCCCAATTGACGACCTCCGTGCAAGCGCGGAGGTTGAGTCGTGTCTGTGATATGCGGACTAGCGGGCCATACTAACAAAGCCTGCACTTCGTATCGGCATAGAACCTCGCTCGAGGAGTTAACGACTCGGATGCGCGCCACGATCCTGACGCGCGTCGGATGATTGCGCGGAGCAGCAGGGACCGTTGGCTGCACCGCAATGGGCTGAGGAACAGGATCGTTGTGGGAAGCTCGCTCAGAAGGGCGGCTACAGGGGAGGAGTACATGGCAACAATTGAGAGCGCTGGAACGATTTCGGGGGCCGGCGCAGGTTTTCTTGATCGCGAGCGAACCATCGCCACGGCCGGTTTCAATCGCTGGCTGGTGCCGCCTGCGGCGCTGTGCATCCATCTCTGCATCGGCATGGCCTATGGCTTCTCGGTGTTCTGGCTGCCGCTGTCGCGCGCGATCGGCTTGACTGCGCCAAAGGCTTGTCCGGATATCTCGCTGTGGCAGGAACTGTTCACCACCACCTGCGACTGGAAAGTCGCGAGCCTCGGGTGGATGTACACGCTGTTCTTCGTCGTGCTCGGCGTCTCCGCCGCTCTGTGGGGCGGCTGGCTCGAGCGTGCCGGCCCGCGCAAGGCTGGCTTCGTTGCGGCGCTGTGCTGGTGCGGCGGTCTCGTACTCGGTGCCATCGGCATCTATCTTCACCAGCTCTGGATCATGTGGCTCGGCTCCGGCGTGATCGGCGGCATCGGCCTCGGTCTCGGTTATATCTCGCCGGTGTCGACGCTGGTGAAGTGGTTCCCCGACCGGCGCGGCATGGCGACCGGCATGGCCATCATGGGCTTCGGCGGCGGTGCCATGATCGGCGCGCCTCTGGCAGACAAGCTGATGAATTATTTCAAGACGCCGACCTCGGTCGGTGTCTGGGAAACCTTCCTCGCCATAGGCATCATCTATTTCGTCTTCATGATGATCGGTGCCTTCCGTTATCGCCTGCCGCCGACGGGTTGGAAGCCTGAGGGCTGGACGGCGCCGAGCGAGAAGAAGACGATGATTTCCCAGCATCACGTCCATCTCGACAACGCGCACAAGACGCCGCAGTTCTGGCTGATCTGGTGGGTGCTGTGCTTGAACGTCTCGGCCGGCATCGGCGTGATCGGCATGGCCTCGCCGATCCTTCAGGAAGTCTTCGCAGGCAAGCTGATTGGCCTGCCTGATGTCGGCTTCAACGCGTTGAGCGTCGCGCAAAAGGCCCAGATCGCGGGAATCGCAGCCGGCTTTGCCGGCCTGCTATCGCTGTTCAACATCGGTGGCCGTTTCGCCTGGGCATCCTTGTCCGACTACATCGGCCGCAAGAACACCTACTATACGTTCTTCATTCTCGGCATCGTGCTCTACGCTCTGACACCGACATTTGCGGCAATTGGGTCGAAGCTGCTGTTCGTGCTCGGTCTCGGTATCATCCTGTCGATGTATGGCGGCGGCTTCGCGACCGTGCCGGCTTATCTGGCCGACATGTTCGGGACCCAGTTCGTCGGTGCTATTCACGGCCGGCTGCTGACGGCGTGGTCGACCGCAGGCATCATCGGTCCCGTCGTGGTGAACTACATCCGCGAGTTCCAGCTCGCGGCCGGTGTGCCGCGCGACCAGCTCTATAATACGACCATGTACATCCTCTGCGCGATGCTGATCGCGGGCCTGATCTGCAACTACCTGATCAAGCCGGTCGATCCGAAGTGGTACATGAGCGAAGCCGAGGTGGCCAAGCTTCAGACCTCGACCGTCGGTGCGAATGTGGGACAGAGCGGTTCGTTCGGGATCGGCACGGGCGGGCTCGACGCCAAGGCCGCGCTGTTCTGGGCGGTGGTCGCAGTCCCGTTGGCTTGGGGTGTCTACAAGACGCTCGAGAGCGCGTGGAAGATATTCTGATCGCAAACCCGCCGCCCGCGGGAAGCTGACGCCAGCTTCCCGCGGTGTTCACCTTCCAAATCATTGAGAATGGGACCTAGGGGGAAATCCTATGCTTCGCACCCGTATTTGCCTCGCCGCCATGCTGTTGGCCGCTGGCCTTCACACCGCGTCGGCGCAGACTGCAGCCACGCCTGCGACACCCGCTCCTGCCGCAACGACCGACGCCAAACCGCCAGGCAAGGTCAAGCTCACCATGCAGAAGCTGAAGGACATGAAGGCCAAGTGGTCAGCCAACAAGCCGAAGCTGAAGGCGTGCCGCGCCGAGGTGAAGGCCAAGGGGCTGATCGGCGACGACCGCTGGTTCTATATCCAGGATTGCATGGAGAAGGCCTGAAATCAGGTTCCGCGCGAAGTTTGCGTGAGGGGACAGCCCCCTAACTCCTTATAAATTATGCTTGCATCTGGCATGCCAGAGACTACAGTTTGGTTGAATGAGACCTGGTCCGCGGGGCGCGTGGCGACGCGGTTCCCGGCGATCAGGTTCGGAAGTGAGAGCGGACCGCGATGGCGACCTCCCCCGCGGTCATCGCGCTTTTGAGGAGAACGCGACGTTTCCATGAGCAGCAACGACGACGTTCACAAAGTCAGAGAATTCGAGCATCCGGGCGAGGGCCGCCGGCGCGCCAAGGCGACGCCCAAGGGGCGGCAGGTCGATCCGACCGCCTCCCATGAGATCGAGCAGTTGCTCGGCGACAAGCCGCGGCGGCGCGACCTCCTGATCGAATATCTGCACTTGATCCAGGACAAGTATCACCAGATTTCGGCCGCGCATCTCGCCGCGCTCGCCGACGAGATGAAGCTTGCCTTCGCCGAGGTGTTCGAAACCGCGACCTTCTATGCGCATTTCGACGTGGTGAAGGAGGGCGAACCTGACATCCCGCCGCTGACGATCCGCATCTGCGATTCGCTCACTTGTGCCATGATGGGCGGTGACAAGCTGCTGGAAGACCTGCAAAGCGCATCCGGCCCCGGCGTTCGCGTGGTGCGCGCGCCGTGTGTCGGATTTTGTGACAGCGCGCCGGTTGCTGAAGTCGGGCATCGCTATGTCCTGAACGCGACCAAGGCTGAAGTGCTCGATCTATCAGCGCGGCGCGAGACCGATCCGATCATTCCGGCCTATGTCGACTACGACGCCTATGTGAAGGATGGTGGCTACAAGCTGCTCGGCGATCTTCGCGCCGGCAAGATCAGCAAGGACGACATTCTCAAGGTCCTCGACGATTCCAGCCTTCGCGGCCTGGGCGGCGCGGGCTTTCCAACGGGACGCAAATGGCGTGCGGTGCTCAACGAGCCCGGTCCGCGTTTGATGGTCGTCAATGCGGACGAGGGCGAACCCGGCACCTTCAAGGATCGGTTCTATCTGCTTCGCGACGTCCATCGTTTCCTCGAAGGAACCTTGATCGCCGCGCATGTCATCGACGCCGGCGACGTCTATATCTATCTGCGCGATGAGTACCCGGCGGCTCACAAATTGCTCCCGGGTGAGATCGCCAAGCTGCCGCCGGGCGGTCCCAACATTCACCTGCGCCGGGGCGCCGGGGCTTACATCTGTGGCGAAGAATCCGCTCTTCTCGAGAGCATCGAGGGCAAGCGCGGTCTGCCGCGGCACAAGCCGCCCTATCCTTTCCAGGTCGGACTGTTCGGTCTGCCGACCCTGATCAACAATCTCGAAACGCTGTTCTGGGTGCGCGACCTCGTCGAGAAGGGCGCGTCCTGGTGGACGTCGCAAGGGCGCAACGGTCGCCACGGCCTGCGCAGCTATTCGGTCTCCGGTCGGGTCAGGGAGCCCGGCGTCAAGCTCGCGCCTGCGGGACTGACGATCCGCGAGCTGATCGACGAATATTGTGGCGGCATGGCCGACGGTCATCAGTTCTACGCCTATCTCCCGGGCGGTGCGTCCGGCGGCATCCTGCCGGCGTCGATGGACGACATCCCGCTCGATTTCGGCACGCTGGAAAAATACGGTTGCTTCATTGGTTCCGCCGCGGTCGTGATCCTTTCGCAGAAGGACAGCGTGCGCGCGGCCGCATTGAACCTGATGAAGTTCTTCGAGGACGAGAGCTGCGGCCAGTGCACGCCATGCCGTGTCGGAACCCAGAAGGCGGCGCTTCTGATGCAGAAGCCGGTCTGGAACCGCGCACTCCTGGAAGAATTGAGCCAGGCGATGAGCGACGCCTCGATCTGCGGTCTCGGACAGGCGGCATCGAATCCGCTGTCCTGCGTGATCAAGTATTTCCCTGACGAGTTCAAGGAAGCGGCCGAATGACGAAGATTACGTTCGAGCTCGACGGCAAGCAGGTCGAAGCCAATCCCGGCGAGACGATCTGGCAGGTGGCCAAGCGCCAGGGCCGCGACATCCCGCATCTCTGCTATTCGCCGGCGCCGGACTATCGCCCCGATGGCAATTGCCGTGCCTGTATGGTCGAGATCGAGGGCGAGCGCGTACTCGCCGCCTCCTGCAAGCGCACGCCGTCGGTCGGCATGAAGGTGAAGACCGAGAGTTCCCGCGCAGTCGCCGCGCAGAAGATGGTGATGGAGCTGCTCGTCGCCGACCAGCCGGCGCGCGAGACCTCGCACGATCCGGATTCCAAATTCTGGCATTGGGCCGAGGCGACAGGCGTTACCGAAAGCCGCTTCCCCGCCGCCGAACGCTGGGAGACCGACGCCAGCCATCCGGCGATGCGCGTCAATCTCGATGCCTGCATCCAGTGCGGTCTCTGCGTGCGTGCCTGCCGCGAGGTCCAGGTCAACGACGTCATCGGCATGGCCTACCGTAATCACGCAGCCAAGATCGTGTTCGACTTCGACGATCCGATGGGCGAGTCCACTTGCGTCGCCTGCGGAGAATGCGTGCAAGCCTGTCCGACCGGCGCGTTGATGCCGGCGGTGATGCTCGACGAGGCGCAGACGCGCGTCACCTATGCCGACAGGAAGGTCGATTCACTCTGTCCGTTCTGCGGCGTCGGCTGTCAGGTGACTTATCAGGTCAAGGACGAGAAGGTGATCTATGCGGAAGGCCGTGATGGCCCCGCCAACCACAATCGCCTCTGCGTCAAGGGCCGCTTCGGCTTCGACTACATCCACCATCCGCATCGCCTGACAAAGCCGCTGGTGCGTTTGCCGAATGCGAAGAAGGATCCCAACGATCAGGTCGATCCGGCCAATCCCTTCACGCATTTCCGCGAAGCGAGTTGGGAGGAAGCGCTCGACATCGCCGCCAAGGGGCTCGTCAAGATCCGCGATGAGAAGGGCGTGAAGGCGCTCGCGGGCTTCGGCTCGGCCAAGGGCTCGAACGAAGAGGCCTATCTGTTCCAGAAGCTGGTGCGCACCGGCTTCGGCTCGAACAATGTCGATCACTGCACCCGCCTGTGCCACGCCTCGTCGGTGGCGGCGCTGTTCGAAGGCCTGAGTTCGGGTGCGGTGTCGGCGCCGTTCTCCGCGGCGATGGACGCCGAAGTGATCTGGGTGATCGGCGCGAACCCGACCGTGAACCACCCGGTTGCCGCGACTTTCATCAAGAACGCGGTCAAGCAGAATGGCGCAAAGCTGTTCGTCATGGATCCACGCCGGCAGACGCTGTCGCGTCACGCGACCGAGCATCTGCAGTTCAAGCCCGGCTCCGACGTCGCCATGCTGAATGCGATGATCAACACGATCATCACCGAAGGCCTCACCGACGACCAGTACATCGCCGGCTATACCGAGGGCTTTGAAGACCTCAAGGAGAAGATCAAGGAGTTCACGCCGGAGAAGATGGAGCCGATCTGCGGCATCCCGGCGCAAACCCTACGCAAGGTGGCGCGGACCTACGCGCGTGCCAAGTCGTCGATCATCTTCTGGGGCATGGGCATCAGCCAGCACGTCCACGGCACCGACAATGCGCGCTGCCTGATCGCACTCGCGCTGATCACCGGCCAGGTCGGCCGTCCCGGCACGGGCCTGCATCCGCTGCGCGGCCAGAACAACGTGCAGGGCGCCTCCGACGCCGGTCTGATCCCGATGTTCCTGCCGGACTATCAGCCGGTAGATCGCGACGACCTGCGCGGAGCCTTCGAGAAGCTTTGGGACCAGGAGCTCGATCCCGTGCGCGGGCTGACCGTGGTCGAGATCATGAACGCGATCCATGTCGGCGAGATCAAGGGCATGTATATTGAGGGCGAGAATCCCGCGATGTCGGACCCGGATCTCCAGCACGCGCGCCAGGCGCTCGCCATGCTCGATCACCTCGTCGTGCAGGATCTCTTCGTTACCGAGACCGCATTCCACGCCGATGTCATCCTGCCGGCCTCCGCGTTCGCGGAGAAGGAAGGCTCCTTCACCAACACGGATCGCCGCGTGCAGCTTGCGCGCGAGGTGATCAAGCCGCCGGGCGATGCACGTCAGGATCTCTGGATCATCCAGGAGATCGGCAAGCGGATGGGCCTGCCGTGGAATTATTCCGGCCCCGGCGAGGTCTACACCGAGATGGCAGAGTTGATGCCGTCGCTCAAGAACATCAGCTGGGAGCGGCTGGTGCGAGAAGGTGCCGTGACCTATCCGGCCGATGATCCGAACAAGCCCGGCAACGAGATCATTTTCACCACGGGCTTCCCGACTGCGAACGGCCGCGGCAAGATCGTGCCGGCCAAGGTTATCCCGCCGGATGAGCTGCCTGACGCAGAGTATCCGATGGTGCTCTCGACCGGCCGGGTGCTGGAGCACTGGCACACGGGCTCGATGACCCGCCGTGCTCAGGTGCTCGACCAGATCGAGCCGGAGGCGGTCGCGTTCATGTCGCCAAAGGACATGCGCAGGAAGAAGCTCGCTCCCGGCGATTTCATTCGGCTCGAGACCCGCCGCGGCGCAGTCGAGGTGAAGGTCCGCTCCGACCGCGACGTGCCGGAGAACATGGTGTTCATGCCGTTCTGCTACGCGGAAGCGGCGGCCAACCTCCTGACCAATCCGGCGCTCGATCCGTTCGGCAAGATCCCGGAGTTCAAGTTCTGCGCGGTCCGCGCCGAGCGCGTGGAGATGCGGGACGCGGCGGAGTAGGGCGCTGCATCGTCATTGCGGGCGCCTTGTCCGCCATAGCTCGAAGAGCGACGGCGGAAGCGAAGCAATCCAGACTGTCTTCCCGAGGAAAGATTCTGGATTGCTTCGTCGCTTCGCTCCTCGCAATGACGGTGCTACATATCGCGCATGTCCAAAGTCACCCCTGCCACGCGCGCGCTTGCTGCCGCCGGTGTTGCCTTCACCGTTCACGCCTACGACTACGATCCTGACGCCGAGAGCATCGGGCTCCAGGCTGCTGCCGCGCTCGGCGAGGATCCGGCGCGCGTCCTGAAGACGCTGATGGCGCTGGTGGACGGCAAGCCGGTCTGCGTCGTCGTCCCGTCCGGCCAGGAAGTCTCTATGAAGAAACTCGCCGCAGCCGTCGGCGGCAAGTCGGCGCAGATGATGAAGCCGCCTGAAGCTGAGCGTGTCACCGGCTTCAAGGTCGGAGGCATCAGCCCGTTCGGGCAGCGGAAGCCAGTGCGCACCGTGATCGAGCAGAGCGCACTCGCGCATGACCAGGTCTATCTCAATGGCGGCCAGCGCGGCTTACAGGTGCGGCTGAGGCCGGGCGACGTGCGGGAAGTCCTGAAAGCGGTCGCCGCGGATGTGCTCACACTGCTGTCTTGAAGGACGTGCAACTACAATGATTTACTCATCTCACGAGAGGTTCGCGTCAATCGAGAGTTCATCGGCGTGCCGGCGCCGGTGCCGAACCGCAAGCGAGATAGCACGGAGCCATTTGGGACCCAGACCGGCCATTACCTGATGGGTAGGGCAGCGTTTGAAATCGTGGACGTATATCACTGGGACGCCGGCTGTTGAGACATGCTTGCTGTAGTGAGCCCGCTTCTCAGGCGAGCACGTCAGCAGGATCGACCCGGTGCCGGATGTAGGAGGCGGTGGCGGGGTCACGGTCGGTCGCTGACCACTGCCCTGCACCCGCCGAGGCCGACCGAGTTGGCCGCTTCCACTCCTCTCGCGCTGAGGGCATACCAGGGTCACGATCTCTCCGCTCTCGTTCAATTACCGGTGGCGCCGGCCAGTTGGATATACATAAGGGAAGCGTCATGACGACCTCCACGGTATTCATCAGTAATCGCAGCCAAGCCGTCCGCCTGCCCAAGGCTGTCGCCTTTCCGGAGAACGTGCATCAGGTTGATATTCTGAAGATCGGCCGCAGCCGCGTGATCGTGCCCCAAGGCAAACGATGGGACGATCTGTTTCACAACGGACCGCGCGTCAGCGAGGATTTCATGGTTGAACGTGAACAGCCGGCGGCCGAGGAGCGCGAGTCGTTCTGATGCTCACCTACATGCTCTACACGAATATCTGCATCTATGTGATGAAGAACTATCCACAGGACTTGCGCGAAAAGTTCAATGCACTCGCCGAGCAACTCTGCATCTCAAGTATCACGCTCGGCGAGTTGTACTATGGTGCAGAGAAGTCGGCACGCCGCGCCGACAATCTAACGGCTATCGAGCAGTTCACGGCGCGTCTTGATGTACTGCCATTTGCTGACAAGGCGGCCGCACACTACGGTCAGGTCCGGGCCGAACTGGAGCGCGCGGGAACGCCCTGCGGTCCGCACGACATGCAGATCGGTGGTCATGCGCGCAGCGAAGGATTGATCATCGTCACCAACAACGTGCGCGAGTTTACCCGTATGCCGGGGGTCAGAGTCGAGAACTGGGTTTGACTGAGGCAAGAACGGCGGCGGTAGGTTACTTGGCCAGGGTTGCGGGCGCCTCAACCCTGGTTGCGGCGTGCGGCTAGTAAAGGAAAATGACAGCGTTCGTCCCGTTTGCCATCGCTGCAAACCGGCTGCGCGTGGAGACGGTTTGAATACCCTTATCGTAGGCGAGCGTTTCCGCAAGATTCGTGGGGCTGCGGTACGCGTGGCCGCGCCTCATGAGATACTCCGCTGATTTTGACGGTCCGGTCATTGCTAATTTCGAGCCTAGGTGTCGAGCTAACATCAGTTGGAGCCTGACACCGGACAACTCCCTTCGATTAGCTTTCCTCGGAAATTGGCCCGACTGGCCGTCCACCGTGGCAGCTCTCACCTGTTCGGTCGCAAGTCGCCATCGCTCGGATCGGCATCGCGCCCGGCCTCGCCGCGCGGATGCGGACTTCCACCCAACAATGCGAGCTAGGCTCGCCGGCCAAGATCGTGACGACAGCGGGCTTCTCCGATCGTATGTCGTATTTGTCGTACACCTCATTGCGACCGAGGCGGTCGAGCAGCGCCTTGGCGTCCGGCCGCTGCGTGCCGGCGCTGTGCCCTGATGAGATGTCTGAAAAACTGCTCAGGCGTGATCCCAGATGGCCAAGACGTTTCGTTGAAAATGCAGGAATGCGACAACGAGTATCGGGAAGATCAGCGAAACCCGCCACTCATAAACGAGGCTCCAACGGGTCTGAGCAATGCATCCTCGCCAGTGGCAAAAAATACCATCACGACCGCTATTGGAGCGACCAGACGCCACGTTGGCGGCTTTGTGTCGGTCCTGACGGTATCCCGCATGGAGGCGTAGCCGCCGCCCTCGGCATCAAACGACGCTCCTGCAATGTTGAGGGCGCGGTCTAACGCGCGGAGCGTGGTGCGCAACGATCACTCTTCGCATTCACCTTGCGGGGATGCAGCGCCGCCTGAGGATGTGGCCGGAAGGCCGGTGAGGCCGCGCGGAGAGGTGCGGGCGAGGAGGGAGGCGGCTTGAGGGAGGAGTTTAATGCATGACGAACTGCCGGCAATCCGAATGGTGGGCTGACATGAAGTTGGAAATTGATCTTGTGCGACAATTGCTGCTGCACATCGAGGAACATGCGACGCGACCAATCGATAAGTATTCGAAATGGTTCGCGTCAATCGAGAGTTCCTCGACGTGCCGGCGCCGAACTGCAAGCGAGATAGCATGGTGAGAGACCTAAGTAATGTTATCAGGCGTTCTCGCGCGATCTTCCGATCAATCCTACTCGCAACCAGATGTGAAGTAATCGCTTCATCCGCTGCCCGACCGAGGTTACGAAAACGCACATTGTTTTACCATTGTTTCACATTGCGATCGGGAATTTGCGAGTTATCGGAAGCACTTAGCTGGCTCTCAAAAACGCCTTTTCACGCACAACGTGCTGTCCTCGCAGATATCGGCGGCTTGATCTCGCGTAGAACTCTGACAGCATCGCACACCCGGGTGGGTGATTGCCGCTGCAACTCTTCGGGCTGCGCCAGCGAGAGTCGCAAGGCCGGTCTACGCGGCGTCGCTGGCCATCGCTCGTCCCGGCGGCTATTGATCCCTGGACGCAGGTTCGAGACGGAGGATACGCACATGCCGGAGACAATCGGGTTTATCGGTCTCGGTGTCATGGGCGAGCCCATCTGCCGCAACCTGCTGCGCAAGGGCGGTCGCGAGGTGCTGGCGTTCGACCTGGCGGCTGATCCGCTGGCGCGGATCGTGGCCGAGGGAGCGGTCGCGGCGACATCGGTTGCCGACGTTGTTGTGGGCAGTGACGTCATCTTTCTCTGCCTGCCCAGCGCAAAGCACGTGCTGTCCGCCTTTGAGGGCGGCATCCTGCCGGCGGTCCGGCGGGGACAGACCGTCGTCGATCTCGGAACGTCCGAGGTGGGGATGACGCGCGAATTTGCTCGCCAACTCGCCGAGAAAGGCGCTCTCTGGATCGACGCGCCGATCGCCCGCACCCGCCAGGCAGCGCAGGATGGCACGCTCAGCGTGATGGTCGGAGCGACGCCGGAACAGTTCTTGCGGGTCGAGCCATTGATCCGGCATTTTGCTACGGATGTCACTCTCTGCGGCGGCACCGGCGCCGGGCAGATCACAAAAGTCCTCAACAACATGGTGCTGTTCGAGACCGTGAATGCGCTTGCCGAGGCGGTCGCTGTCGCAAAGCGAAGCGGCGTCGAGCCAAACTTGTTGCTGGAAACGTTATCGAAGGGCTCGGCCGACAGTTTCGCGCTGCGCAACCACGGCATGAAAGCGATCGTGCCGAACGAGTTTCCGTTGCGCGCCTTCTCGACCGAATATGCGCTGAAAGATCTGACCTATGCGCTCGAGCTTGGCGCCCAGGCCGGCGTCGGTATGCGCGGTGCGATGCTCGTCCGCACGATATTCGAGGAGGCGATCGGGAAAGGAATGGGCGATGCCTACTTCCCGGTCATCGCAAGGCTCATCGATCCCGAGAAATGATCGGCGCTTTTGCAGCAGCTTGAGCCGGCAGCGCAGAGCTTCCCGGATGTGGGCCCGTGCGAGCTTTTCCGCCTTGTCGCCGTCGCGCGCCGCGACGGTGTCGATGACGTCCTGATGCTCGCCGTGGCTGGTTTAGCTTGCGCTCGCAGAAGGCTTTCAGCGACGCATCCAACCGCTTGTTGATGGCGCTGATGGCCGAGGCTGAGAACGCATGCCTCACCGGTTCCTCGGTGACCTGCTTGACCTTGCGCGTCGAGACGCCCTGCACGTACATCTCGGCCAGCGCGGCCACGAGCGCCTTCTCCGACGGTCGATAGCGCTTGAACAGCTCGGTCGAGAACCGGCCCTGCCGGTCCCGCGGCAACCGTAGCTCGATCTTGCCGACCCGGGTGATCAGCGCACGAGGATAGTAGCCGGAGCGACAGCCGAGCCGCCCCTCGGTGCGCTCCCCTTTCTCCGCCGCCAATGTCTCCGTCATCTCGGCTTCGAGCGTCTCCTGCACAGCAGCCTGGATCAGCGGCTTGAGGAACTCCTTATCCGACGTCAAAAGATGTTTGACCGCAGATCCACCCGTCCTAACAATTGGCGATCAAAGGCCGCTCGATGGCTCATCAGCAGCACTGCGATCGCTATTGGCGTTCTTCGTCTGCCAGACTCGTAGTTCGCTTTTGGGCACACCATTCATGCCGTTGCGGCAGAATGGCACATGTGTTTGAAAGGCCACTCTTAATCTTTCTTTGAAAATTTCCGCAATATCTCGGGCCCTAAATTGAATCTATGGGCATCGATACCAGTTGGGAATTTCTGCCATTGACCTACTCCCCTCAACGCGCCGTGTTCTGGTTCATCGCCGAACCTGGCGCCGAGCCGAAGCCTCGCGCATGGCCGGCTACCTTTCAAGAACGAAATTGCACGTGTTTGCCTGATCGATACTTCAACCTCCCGTTCTGCGAGGATGAGTTCTGGCGCAACCTGCAGGGCTCCGCTGATTTCGTCGGCTTTCTCGACGCGACCTATTTTCCGTCCGGTGACGTGAGCTGCCGCCCGGACGGGTCGGCAAGCTACATCATCGATCCCGCGTTCAACACCAAGGCGTTCTTCGACGTCCTCTCGACACAGACCAGGACGTTACTTACCTACTCAAGAACCAATGCGCACCTAACGCATCGGTCTCCGCCGGCGAAGACAACGATGCCCAAATTGAATCAGCACTTCGACGGTCGGGCGAGCCAAGCCGACACTTGGCCCCCAAATCGAGCATCGGGCGGTACACCGCGCACATATTTGACGCGAGACACATGATGACAGGCACCGCAAGGGATTGGCGAGTCACGCTGGTCGAGGCCTACCCGGATCTGTTCCACCCGGGCGGCATCCGCGCGCAGTACAGGGCTGGCCGTCCGTCGGCGACGGCTGGCGCGAACTGCTGGACCGGGCATGTACCCGCATCCGGGCCGCGGTCCAGACCGACGGCGGGACGTTCCACGTCAAGCAGATCAAGCAAAAGTTCGGCAGGTTGAGGTTCTACTGGGAGGGCATCTTATCGCCCGACGCCGATGCCAGCATCTGCGAGGCGATCGATCTCGCGGAAGCGCGCTCTGCCTGTACTTGCGAAGTATGTGGCGCGGAAGGTCGCCTGTATGGCCCGCGCTGACTGACGACGCGTTGCGCGGCGCATGCCGATGGGCGTGCACTCGTGGAGATCAAGCCACAGATGTAGAACGTTCGAATTGAGTCGCGATCGTCGGAGATTGTCGTGAGGCGCACTGCCGCCGCTACGAGCGGGAAGTCGGCGCGATGGTGGACGTTGAAACAAGTTCGCAATCGAGGAGGAGTGATATGGCGCCCACTGTCGGCAAATGGCGGGTCGAATTCATGCAGGCCGCAATTCTCAGGTTATCGCGATTGACTCGTAAACCCACCAACATCTGTACCCGAAGGCCGCTTTAATCATTTGTTTGAAAGCCTCCTGCAATCTCTCGAACCCGAATCTTCGCTGCCGCGCGCCGGAATTCAAGCTCGCAAGACGAAAGCCCAATCATGACCGAATTGTCGTCCAGGTTTCGGGGCCGCATCCACCGCGGAACGCAACAGATTGGCGGGACCTGCGTCGAGCTCGAAGCCGACGGCGCGCGGATATTGCTCGATCTCGGGTTGCCGCTCGACGCCGACCAGGTTTCCGAGACGCTGCTGCCGGACGTCTCGGGCCTGCGCGAGCCCGATCCAACGTTGCGAGCGATCGTGATTTCTCACGGGCACGGCGACCACTGGGGGCTTCTGCCGCTGTGCAAGCCGGACGTCCCTTTGGCAATGGGCGCCGCCACGGCCCGGATCATGAACGCGGCGGCTCCCTTCGTGCCGAATCCCTTCGCACCTGACCTCACCCACGAATTGAGCGACCGCAAGCCCCTCGACATCGGGCCGTTCCGCATCACGCCCTACCTGGTGGATCATTCGGCCTATGACGCCTACGCCTTGTTGATCGAAGCCAAAGGCCGCCGCCTTTTCTACAGCGGCGACATTCGCGCCCACGGTCGCAAGGGAGCGCTGTTCGAAAGATTGGTGAACCATCCGCCGCGGGGCGTCGACACGATGCTGATGGAAGGTTCGAGCCTGGGCCGGATCGACAAGGACGCACGATTCCCCACTGAAACCGAGATCGAGGCGAGGCTGGTCGAGAACTTCACGCCGCCGGGCTTTGTCGCCATCTCGGCCTCCGCTCAGAACATCGACCGCATTGTCGGTATCTATCGCGCCTGCAAGCAAACAGGCCGGACCCTGCTGCTCGATATCTATGCGATGGAGATTTTGAGGGCCACCGTCAATGCCAATCTGCCGGCACCCGGCTGGCCGAATCTCGCCGTCTATGTCCCGCGGTATCAGCAGCAGCGGATAAAGCACACCAAGCGTTTCGACCTGCTCGAACCCTACAAGAAGGCACGCATCTTCCGCGAAGACATCGCCGAAATCGGCGACAGGACCGTGATGCTGTTTCGCGCAGCGATGACGCGCGATGTCGAAGCGGCAAATCTCTGGCCGAAGGCCCGCGTGATCTGGTCGCAGTGGGATGGTTATCTCGAGGACGGCGCCGGTGCGAAGCTGAAGTCCGACCTCGCCGCGCGCGGCGTCCCGCTCGAGGTGATCCACACCTCGGGACACGCGGCCATTGGCGATTTGAAGCGGCTCGCAACCGCGATTGCGCCAAAGACGCTGGTTCCGATCCATACGTTCGAGGGCGACAGGTTCGCCGATTTTTTCGAGAACGTCGTCCGAAGGGCGGATGGCGAAGGCTGGGAGGTCTGAGTGGCCGAATTCAAACACGGTATCAAGAATGGAAAATTCATGGACGCGCTGGAGCGGCTCGCTGCGCGAAAGAGCTGGTGGCGTGACGTCTTGAGAGACCGCGACCTGATTGTCGCCGTGCGCAACGAATACTTGAATGTCTACTGGCAAGGCCAATCCATATTTTTGGCGCGGTTTAGTGGCGGGGAGGTGGTCGCCTCCACGCACCCTAAGTACCTCTTGAATCCCGATCTCTCCGGCCAAATTTCGCTCCAGGGCGAACATTTCGACTTGAAGAAGCAGGAGCCGAAGATGTTGATGCGCAAATATGAGCCCGGGGTGACGCTTGCGAACATGAAGAGAGCTGCAAGGCTGTTCTCCGGCGAGGAGAAGGAAGGCGTGCAGGTAATTGCGACGTCGAATCCGTCCGTCGTCGACGTGGAGATCGCCTTCAGCGCGAACGGCCTTGCCGGCGTGGGTTCGATACCGCGACTGGATATCGCTGCCTTTGAAACAGCTGATGACGGCGTCGATCTGGTGTTCTGGGAAGCAAAGCTGCTCGGCAATCCAAAGGCCAGGCCCAAGGTGCTCGTGGACCAGATCGGCAAATATCAGAAAATCATTGCCGCATCGAAGCCGCAAATCCTGGAAAGCTACCGCTGTGTCGCCGGCAATCTGGTTCGGTTTGCCGAGATGAGCGAGGGCACGCGCAAGGTGAGCCGGGATATCCAGCGCGTTGCGGACAACAAGGCAAAGCTGTCCGTGTCCGAGGCAGATGTCGGCGTGATCGTGTACGGATTCGGTGAGGACGAGAGGGACGGTGTCGGCAAGGCGATGAAGAAACAGCTTGAGACCACATTGGACGAATTGAAAATCGGAAAACATCGGCTCAGGTTCAAAGGAAAACCCAAGGGCTTGCGCCTCAACTGAAGCGCCAATTTCGTTTTCGGAACTAGCCGTGCCTCTGCCGGGCACGGCTAGAACGACGGATGATGCTCATGGCAGCCGAGATGGCCACGCAATTGGAATATTTCGAAAAGAAGTGCCGGTAGGGGTTCTTTGTGCCAAACACTACACTCCCCGACGATCGATTGACCCGCGTGGACGAAGGCGGCCCTGAGACTGGCCCGCCTTCGCCATCGGTCGGCATCTTCTGGCTCATCCCCTCTGGAGGGAAGGCGGTCCTGTTCACGCAACGGAGCTCTCTGGAGAAAGCTGAGGCATATGGTGATTGCCTGACTCATCCGGTTGGGCACTACGAGCTTTGGGAACGGCTCCAGGCCTTGCCGTTCCCTGCCTTCAAGAAGAGGGGTCTGCCGGTCGAAATCAAATCGACCGAATACGAACACTATCGCCGTGGCCGCGTCGTCTACGAAAAACCTTCGAAGACTTTCGTCATCTATGCCGATGCCAGTCTTCAGGTGCCGGAAGTGGTCGCGAAGATCATGCAGGCCTTTCAACTGGAAGGGCAGGCAAACGTAAACGTCAGGTCCGATTCTCACTATCGCACGAGATAACCCACATCCGATCTGGAAGCTCGCAGCTGACCCGTTACATACCTTCCGAGAGTTCACCTTGAATTTGATCACGTTTGCGATCGGCGATGTTCATGGATGCTTCGACAGGCTGCAGTCACTTCTTGCGGCTTGCGAGGGGACTGGTACCGGACGACGAGCTCGGTTTCTCTTTGTCGGCGACTACATCGATAGGGGGCCTGACAGCGAGCGTGTCTTGGACTTTCTCATCAGGCGGCAGATTGATCAGGGCGACCGATTCACCTGTCTGCGAGGCAATCACGAGGAAATGTTGATCCGGGTCGCCAACAAGGACCGCTCGGATCGCGATCTCATGACGTGGTGGGGCAACGGCGGCGAACAGACACTTGAGAGTTACGGAGTGGATGACCCGGGCGAACTGCCTCCCGAACACATTGACTGGTTGCGCAGCCTTCCCCTGCAGGCAAGCGACCCGTATCGATTGTTCGTGCATGCGGGGATCAGGCCGGGCGTCGCATTGACATCACAATCAGCAGAGGACCTGCTGTGGATGCGAGAGCCGTTCCTGTCTTCCGAAGAAGACTACGGTGTCCTCGTCGTGCACGGCCATACTCCAACCCGCTCTCGGAAGCCGGACCTGCGGCCGAACCGATTGAACATCGATACCGGCGCTTGCTTTGGTGGCCCGCTCACCGCGGCGGCTTTTTCCGACAGAGAAAGCGCTCCGCTATTTTTCATCAACGATTCCGGTGAGATCACAACACCGGGCGAATAGAATCCAAATCACTTGCAGATAGGCCGATAGGATCGCATGAAAAGAACGTCTCAACGCTTGGATTTGTCCGCGTCAGCGCCGCCCTTAGGACCGGAGTGGCCCGTAACCGTATTGCACGGCAAGGGTAAGCAGTGGAGCGCGCAGGGCATCTTTGACCTGCTCGCCATTGACTCTGCCCAGCTGACGCGCGTGATCGACCGAAGGATTTACGACGCGACCCGGACAGGAAAGGTCTATCACGATCGCCAAGGTGCGCGTGCGGCGATGGAGAGCTGGGCCTATCCGCGGACTTGGCTCGACTTCGAGACGATTATGTTTCGGGTTCCGCGCTGGCCTGGCACGCGCTCTAATCAACAGATCCCTTTCCAGTTTTCCGCGCATATCGAGCGAAGCAACGGCAACATCGCGCATCAGGAATTCCTGAGTCTTGACGGCACCGACCCGCGCCGCCTCTGTGCCGACGCGCTGGTCAACATGATCCCGTCGACCGGCGCGGTGATTGCTTATAATGCGAGCTTTGAAAAGAGGTGCATCATCGAATTGGCGATTGCGTTCCGGGATATCGAGGAGAGGCTTCGCGCCATTGCCGATCGGGTGGTCGATCTGTATCCGGTGACGCGAGCCAATTGGTATCACCGGGACCAGCGCGGCAGTTGGTCGTTCAAGGCCGTCCTGCCAACAGTTGCTGCCGAACTCGACTATGCCAATCTTGAGGTGAAAGGCGGACGCAACGCTCAGAACGCTTACCGCGAGGCGATCGCAGCAAATACTGGTGAGCCGCGTCGGCAGGCCATCGATGCCGCGCTGCGCGCTTATTGTGGGCGCGACACGAAGGGCATGATGGTTCTGGCGTCGGCCCTGCTCGGGAAGCAGGCAGCAATCTAGGATCTGTTGACAAGAGGGATTCGCAAATCGGCAGTCTCGGACGTTTCGAGAATGATGAGCCGTAGAATAGGGGCGATGTGATGGACTGGTTTGAACGGCTAACGGGATTTTCCGAAGGTAGCTACGCGTCAACAATCCAGAATTTAAAAGTTGATGGTGAGTACCTGCACTCGACAAAAAACGGAAAGTCTTATCGCATAGGACGCCTTGAGCTGGCCTCCCTCAAGACTCTGCAAGAAAGGATCCGTCAATCAGCCCCCTCATCGGGGCGCTTGAAAGTTTCTGCAGTCGTCGGTGACGTGAGAAGGATGCATCAGGCACCGGAGAATTCGAAAGCGCTATTTCAGGTCGCCTCGCAGTTCAATCTCCTGGAGATGACCTCTCCAAATATTACGCCGAATGACGGCGTGGTGCGTTACGAGCACGATCGAACCCAAGGACCCGCATGTGCGATCGCCGCGGGCGCTGCCACCATCTATCGAAATTATTTCGTGCCGGTGGATGGACAGATCGGACAAACGGCCGAGCGCCAGATCGATTGCCTCCACGATGTTGGCGTGGCGCTGTCAGGTATCTTGAAGTTGCCCGTAGAGAAGTTGTGGGCGATGAGAAATGGATACGCGCTCTGCAGCGAGTCAGGGCTGGATGCGATTAACGAGTACCTGCAATCGCTACGCTCAGATAAGATCGACGAGATCCGGGGCAATCTGAAGGTCGGAGTGCATTCCGACGTTGAGGTCACTGACTCTCGAATGAAGGTCAGGCCCGTCGTGTCGCAAGTGTTCTGCTCGGCATTGCCAGTGGCCTATACGATGATTCCGAGCGAAAGATGGGCACCATTTGCATCGCTGGTGCTTGAGGCTGCTTACGAAGCCACTCTGCTCGCTGCAATCCTCAATCAAGCAGCTGGCAATTCGAATGTCGTGCTGCTGACACACCTGGGCGGAGGGGCTTTTGGAAACAAAGCAGAATGGATAACCCGAGCGATCCGACGCGCGTTGGTTGCAGTTTCGGGCTTCGACTTGAATGTGAAAATTGTGAGCTTTAATGGAGTAGCCACCAGAACAGCCGAATTGGTGAACGAGTTTCGCTGAGGGCAGCCCGGTCCCTATCGAGCAGCTCCCGTCGGGTTAGGATCGACGCTTCCCGTTCGGTCGTAGTGCGCTCCTTTCGCCGCCGCAGCCTCTTCACATTTTTTACTGCGTCGCGCCCTCTGGAGCCTTCTTGGGAGGAGAGCTTTCCTTCGTGAGGGAGCCCGTTTTCCTGTGTTCGAATGGGTGACCTGAAATTTGTGCGAAACAAAGATCGCGTGAAGCTCCTCAAGATTGAGCACCACGGAGATGTAGCCGCGCTCGCGATCTGCTGACTGGGACATACCTTTCCCACTTGAAGGCCTCGATTGGGCCGTCAACCACACGCAGGAAATTTGGTTGCTAGTTCTCCCTTTCATGGTGCAATTATCTCTCCAGTATCGGGCTGCCGTGGTAAAGACGATCGGGAGATTTATGTGACTGACGGCAAGCGCATTTGCTTTCGCTGCATCTTAGATCACTATCATTGTGTCGAACGTCTTCCGCGGTAATGCAGCGAAAGGTGACATACGTCGATGACTATTGTGATTTTGTCCGGCGCATTGGCGCCGATAGCTTGGTGATTTCATGCGCTTGGCATTTGCTTTTTTAGCCTTCTTAGCCTTGTCGGCTCCAGCTGTTGCGATCGAGGGAAGGGCCACTGTGATCGACGGGGACACGATTTCGGTCGAAGGCATCGGGCCAAGAATTAGACTGGACGCGATCGACGCACCGGAAAGTTCGCAGAGTTGCCTTGACGCGGCTGGAACGAGATATCTTTGCGGCGTACGCGCGGCAGAATCGCTGGCTGACGTCATCGGCCGAAATGGCCGCGTCATCTGTACCGAGAAGGAACGAGACCCTTACGGCAGGATCGTTGCCGTTTGCTCCGTGGGCGCGACCGAGATCAACCGCGAGATGGTGCGACGCGGGTGGGCTGTCGAATTCAAGCGATACTCGGACGGTCGCTACGCTGGAGTCGAAGAGGAAGCTCGAACCGCAAAGATAGGATTGTGGGCCGGAACATTCGACGAGCCTGCCGATTGGCGGAAGTCGAAGCGGGGAGGCGAAGTGCTCGATCCGTCCCGGGTTAGCGCTCCTGCAGCCCCGCTCAGTCTCTCGAATGCACCTGCCAAGGCCATTCCGACCTCATCGGCGACGAGCTGCAAGGCGGTCAAGACGTGCCGGGAAGCGGTAATCCTGTGGTGCAGCGGATATAGCCGCGCGGACGCCGATGGCGATGGCATTCCCTGCGAGAATGTCTGCAAATCATTGGCGCAAGTCCAGCCATTCAAGAAGGAGATCGGTTGCGAACGGTACCCCGATTGACACGACTTTCAATTTCGTCGGCAGGTCCATTGGTTATGGTCGGTTCGACGTCGAGTTGTCGGATCGAAAGCAACCCCTCTCTTCGTATTTCAAGATCGCAGCAACTATCTCGGCGGCGTAGGCTTGAAATGGACCCGCGGAGCGGGACCACTTGAGCTGATTTCTTAGTTGGAAACTGCCCGCTCCTGATCCTTCTCTATCACGCTGCCAGAAACTCTGTCTGCTGCTGTTGCTGTGGGCATGTGG
>JAEWFG010000017.1 GCA_023388935.1 Pseudomonadota bacterium
GCCGACACCAGCACCCTCTTCCAGTCCGCCGAGGTCGTCGCCCTCCCCTACAAGGACGCGACGCAGAGTGGTGTCCTGGCTTCTGCCTTCGGCAACCATCGTCCCGTCGTCGCAAGCGCAACGGGCGGTATTCCCGACGTCGTGACTGACGGAACTAATGGTCTGTTGGTTCCGCCAGGAGACGCAACCGCGTTAGCGGACGCGCTGGAACGCATCCTCACATCAAGGTCACTGGCGGCAAGTCTGACCGACGGCGCAAGGGAAACAGCGCAGGGATCGCTGAACTGGGATCATATTGCTGAACATCTATTCGCAAGCTATCGCCGCGTCGCCGCGTAGACGAGCGCGGCCATCCCGCTATCGCGAGACCGAGTGCTCCATGCTTGCGAGTGGACGGAAAAACAGGCCACGCAGGCTACCGTCGATAAGGCGCCTGAGCCTCACCTCGATCAGCTCATAGCTGATCGCGCTGGCAATCAGTGACAGCACCAGCCCCAATCCAATGAATGCCGCCCACAATATCCATCGGTCGACACCGATCGCGACCAGCTTGAGCCCGGCCACCTGCAAAGGAAACAGAACGAAGGGATGCACCAGGTAGAGGCTGTAGCTGATCTTCCCCACATATTGCAGCGCCGGCGCGCTTAGCACGGTGCTGATGCCTGAGCCACGTGCCAGCACCATCCCGAACAGTAGAAAGCCCGGGATGAGACCAACAAAGGGATGAAACAGCACCAGGCATGCATACATCGCAGCCGCGCAAATCAAGCCCATGGCAACGCCAAGACCTCCGGGCACAGGGAAACGAATGCCCGTGGCACTGAAGAGCATGCCGATGCAGAAGAAGGCGGTGATCGGCCAGTGCATTGCGCAAGCCAAGCCAAGCAGCACGAGAGGAGTGGCCACCGCCCGGCCGCCGATCCGGAGCGCACAGAACGTCAGCGCAAACCATATATAGAACGCCCACTCGTAGGTCAGCGTCCAGGCATTCTGCTGCGCAATCGGAAGTCCCAGCGCGTCCTGGAGGAAGAAGAGGTTCGCAACGAATATCCCGGCATAACTGCTGAAATCGATGCCGCGGAAGAACTTGTAGCCGACCAGCGGGCCGATCGAAAACAGCGCCAGATGCAGGATGATAAAGACGGGCATGATACGCAACACGCGATCGAAGAAGAATTTCGGCAGCGATCCGTGTCGGACCAGGCTCGCCGGGATCAAGAACCCGCTGATCATGAAGAACAATTCGACGCCGTGTCCGCCGACATTGATGACCGACTGCAACCATAGCCAGATCGGCGGAAGGAAGCCGGGATCGGGAATGTCGTACACGCCCCCCTTGGGCATGTCGTAGAAATGATCCATCAGCACGCTGAGAGCGGCAATGCCGCGAAGGCCCTGGATCGACGGCACGAACGATCCGTCATATCCGGCCGCTGCCTGGCGTGCCGCTTCAGTCATTCAGCGGCTCCCTGACTGCTCAGCGCAGGCTCGAGAACGATCCGCCGCAGCCTTTCCGAGCGGAACCTGTGCCCGAACGTGATGCACGGCTTCTCAATAAACGTGTAGGTCAACCAGCTCACGACGAGCGACAACGCCACGATCGCGGCAACGAACAACGACCAACCTAACGGTCCATCACCGACGCTGACAAAACGATGGACCCAGACGATCACGAACGGCGACATCAAATACACGGAGTAACTGATCACTCCGACCAAGGCCATCGATCGCCAGGCCATCCGCTCACCGAATGCGGCAAAGACGATGAATACGAGCGCGGCACTCACATAAGCCGACCCGATCGAATAGCTGTAAAAGAAGTTCTCGTGGTAGACGCCGCCGAACCTCTTCTCCGCCAGCGTCACCGCAAAGATCGCGTAAAGCAGCGTGCATGCGGCAACATGCCGCCATCGCAGCCGCCCTTCGATCACCGTGTCACGGATGATCTTGCCGAGGAACATCGCCGACAAGTTCAGTCCGACCTCCAGGAGAGACGAGACCGTCCGGCTGTCGGTCAGCATAGGCACGATGATGCCAATCACCGCCGCGCCAACAACGATCGAGACGGCCGTATAGCGCCGGTTCAAGAGCCCCATCGCGAAGAGAATGGTGCACCCGATGTAGAACAACAGCTCTATGGCGAGCGTCCAATAGAAGATCCAGAGATTCGGCACGTTGACGAATGTCTGCAACATCGTCACGTTCGCCAGAAACTGCGGCAACGAATAACCTTTTCCGTCCAACGCCAGTATCGTCACCAGCCCGATCAGGATCGAGGTCCAGTAAGCCGGGTAGAGACGGAAAAACCGACTGACCGTGAAATCCCGCACCGGCGCCGCGCTTTGCGGGAAGCTGAAGGGAATGACGAAGCCGCTGACAAAGAAGAACAGCACGACGCCAAACCGGCCAAAATTGATATAGTAGCCGATGGCGTCGTGAAACAGCCAGTAATAGTCGCCGGTCGGGTGATATTGGACGATCACCTCGAGCGCGTGCTGCAGCAGAACCGCCAATACGGCAATGCCGCGCAGCGTATCGATGAACGCAAGTCGTTTGTGCATCTCGTTGTCTCACCCGTCGGCGGCGCTAAGCCGGTCTCGGACTGGTCGCGCGAAAACCACCCAGTCCGCCCGATCCCAGCCTGAGAAGCTCCTCCGGCTGGCTCGTCGAAACGATGAGCGGCTGCACCGCCGCGCGTCGGGCGAAGACGCCGCTGAAACTCAGCGAGATCAGAAGCAGGCCGGACGCAGGCCCGTAGTTCAGAACCGTGATGGTGAACATGTTGACCACAAAAAGCAGCGTCAGCTTGTAGACGTCGGTCACGGCGAAAGTCGCGCGGAACACCATCACCATGAACGCAACGAAGGGGAGGCCAAACATCAGGTACGTCCCGATGTAGAAATTGTCGACCGGCACCCAATAGGCGGCGAGCGGCGAAAACAGCTTCTGCGGATAGTTGAAGCAGCCGACGCCGCACCCGGTAATCACACCGATCGGCATGAGCTGGCTAAGATAGACGAACGGAAGCTGCCAGCTGTTGTTGATCCGGTCGAGAATGCTGAACAGCGTCGAATGCGGGATCGCCGCAGTCCCGGACGCGGCCCAGATCATGAAGAAGGGAAGCGGAATTGCAGCGAACGACCACAGCGCAATGCCGCGGATGGCCGAAAAGCGCGATTTTTCCGGCAACATTCGCACCAGGATCAACAGCAGAAGATAGAGCACCAGAACGATCAACGTCGTTTTGCTGGTGGTCAGGCGAGTGACATATATGGCAAGCGCACCGAAAATGAGGCACCAGCGCGTGCTCTTGCGAATCGACGTGATTGCAAATGATGCCAGAATGAAGAAGGCCGCCATCGTGTTGTCTGCCGCGAAGCCCATCAACCGCTGGTCATCCCCGCCGTAAGCCCACCATAGCCGGCCCGCTTCCCGGACCGCGCCAAACGATTCGTATTTGAACCCAACCCAGGGCATTACGTAGAACTTGGTCAGCAATACGCCGACGATCGAAAGGTAGAAGGTCGCGGCAATGACCGACATCAATTTCCGGTAGGAGCCGAGATTCGAATCGCAGAAGCAAAATCCGACGAAAACCGGCAACATCATCTTGAACGCTGATAGTGCCGCATTGCCGGTGCCGAGCATGATATAGCCGAGCACCAGCGACAGCATGATCTGTATCAGTACGAGCGACGCCATGATGCTGCGATTGCGGATGATGCAGTAGGCGATGAACTGTATCAGGCACAGCATCGCGATCCCGTCCGGGAGGTACCAGAGCGCGTCCAGGTGGAGGATGCTGGTGTAGTACCGCATCACGCCGCCAAATGCGTCGCGAACGAGATAAACGCCGAGCGCGATGGCCTCGATATTCAGGCTGACGATCGTCAGTCGCGGGCGTATTGCGGCAATCATGTTCGGGCTCAATTCGACGGACGAGCCGAGGGCTCAGGTGACGTCGTGAAGCGCGGCTGGCCTCGAAACACGTTGCGCAGCAGTTTTCCGCCCGGAATCTCGACGTAGAGATAGGTGAAGTGCGACACCACCAGCACCGCCCCAAGAGACACGACGAGATTTACCGTGGCGGGCAGCCCAGGGAAGATCGAATCAAGCGCAACAATGTTGCGATGCCCGAGTGCCCGCACGAAATATTCGGCGAGAAGCACGATCAGCGCGTGCACCATATAGATGGAATACGACCGGCGCCCCATCCACACCAATGGGCCTGCCACCAACATTCGAGGAACCAGCGTCGCGTTCGGAAACGCCAGCAAGCTACCGAGAAAGAGTGCGAATACGATCGGCGCGAGAAAGCTCGCTGCGGGATATACTTCCACCATCGACACGAGCACTACGCTAGCAACCAGGCCGGCGAGCTGCAGTCCCCCCTGAAAAAGCGGAGACACCGTGCGCGGCACGTTCTTGACGATTCTTGCGGTAAGAGCCCCCAGAAAGAAGCTGGTAAAGCAGCGCAGAATGCCGAAGTCGGTTTGGAGCCCAAGACTTGGCTTGTCGAGCACGAATATGATGAAAATCAGGCTGCCAACCGCAATCAGCGCTGATGCCACATAAAAATAGAGTGACGAGCCGAATCGCTGCGCAAGCAACATCACCAGCCCAAACGCCAGATAAGTGTAGAATTCGACGCTGATGCTCCAGCTTGGCGCATTCCAGCTGAGGTAGTCGATGAACCCCATGGAGTGAAGGAGGAAGAGGTTCAGGACGAATGAATAAGCGTTATTCACCTCAAATGCCGCTGGAACCGCCGCCACGACACCTGCCATGACCAGACCGATGCGCATCAATCGGAAGAGAAGACTTGCCAGCAGCATGACGATATGAAGGGGGTAGACGCGCGCCAGTCGCCTCACCATGAACTCGCGAAGGGAAAAGCGTCCGAAATCGCCGTCGACGTAGCTCAACGACATCACTATTCCGCTGAGAACGAAAAACAGATCGACCAGCAGCCAAGCGCTTCTGAAGAACGACCAATCTATCCACGCGTTGTGCGGAAACGCTGCGAGAAAGGTCGGCATCAGAAGAAGATGATGAATCACAACGGATGTCGCGGCGATACCTCGGATGCTGTCGAGCGGCAGGACATGTGCCTTCTCACGATGACCTGACCCCATTACGTCGACATTCCCATTCATCCAGTGCCGCGCGAGTGTGAACCACTTCGCGCATGCGTTCAATCGTAGCGAAGCAAATTGCTCGTCGATGCATGACCACTTGCGGCAATTTCATCGCTCACAACTCCGTGGCGAATCGCGCCAACAAACGCTCGCCGTGCTTTGCGAAGAAAGTTTGCGCAAATTTCGACGTTGTCGCGATACGAAGCCAACATGGAAACATTTTGGCACTTTTGTGCGCGTACTGAGTTTGGATCTCACGCGATGATGCCGATTGCGCGACACCGCGCATCGCGGCCTCGGCGCTCGCACCTATCATGCATGAACTGCGGTCATCGAATGACAACTTCATGAACAATGTGGATGCGCGCGCACAATCTACGAGCAGACGCTTACGAGCCATGCGAGTAAGCTACTTGAACGGGAATCTCTTGGCGATACAATCAATTTTGCGACGCACAAAAATTGACACACTTGCCTGCGAAGTTCGACTCACATTTCGTCGTTTTGGCCAGCGAATGAAAGACAGGGATGAGCGGGAAGTTCGGAAGGCCTCGCACCAAAAGTGGTGCGGGGAGGAGAATATTGACGACGATACTGATGAGCGTGGCGCTGACGGGCACCACCGTCTACTCATGTCACGCGCAATGCGTCGAGTTCTCTGACCGCGCTCCTAGCACCGATCTCGACACATTCACCAAGGCTCCGTCCTCCCTGCTCGAGCGGCTTCGCAACAACAAGGAAAGGCTGAAGTATCTGCTGGCGTCCTATATCGCCACGGATCCGACGGTGTTGCCATCCGTGCAGACGCTAATCGTAGAGGCAACCTCGTCCGATCGGACTGCGATCGGCGCAGCCCTTCGGCTCGCCGAAGCGCGATGCACGTCGACCAAACGTGACGCCGCGCGCAAAATTAAAGAGTTCGTGCAACGGGTCGGAGACCTTACCGTGATCGCTGGCTACTCGGCGGCTGGAGAGGACGGGACCGGGGTTCAGCTTCCGGCACGGAATCAGGATAACAGGCAGCCCAGCCGCGGCGCTGGTCTGCTGGAGGGAGAGTGGCAGACGAAAATAGCCGATCCGTTCAAGCCACTCCAGATCCCGCGATAATCGTCAGCAGCAAGGCAGTAAAGTTACAGATGTATCAACCGAGAGAGCAATTCCATTCCGGGCACCGGTTCGGAATCGAGTTTGGCGGGGCAGTCCTCAGCCTCGATCGCGTAATCGATGTCCTGCGTCGGCAGTGGCCCCTGATCGTCGGGGCCGTCGGTCTTTCCCTCACGCTCGTGTTGATTTACCTGGCAATGGCAAAGCCGATGTACACGGCGAATGCTCGCATCTTGATGGACACCCGGCAGACCCAGGTGCTGGACAAGGACAGCGGAAACAACACCGCCCTCATCGACACGGGGTACGTCGACAGCCAGGTGGAGGTGATCAACTCGGACGATCTCATCCTGTCCGTGGTCCGCCGCCTCCATCTGACGGATGATCCTGAGTTCAACGGCTCCAAACCAGGCCTGCTGGGCACCGTTGTCGGCAAAATCATGTCTCTGTTTGACTCCGGCGAGCCTCCGTCGCAGGAACGCATTGAACATGCCGCCGTCGAGCTGGTTCAAAAGAACCTCAGGGTCGAACGCGTGCTGACGACCTACGTCCTTTCGCTCAGCTATCGTTCGGCGAGCCCGGACCAGGCCGTCAAAATCGCCAATGCAATCGCGGATACCTATATCGTGGGTGCTCTGGAGGCGAAATATCAATCGACCAAGCGCGCGACCGAGTGGCTGCAGCAACGCAGTGCCGAGCTGAGCGAGCAGGCCTCGACCAGCGACCGGGCAGTTCAGTCCTTCAAGGCTGAGCACAATATCGTCGGAACCAGCCGTGGCCTGATGTCCGAGCAGCAGCTGTCGGATCTGAATACGCAGCTGGTCCAGGCTCGAGCGGCGACCGCGGAGGCCAAGGCTCGTCTCGATCGAATCGACACGATCTCGTCAGATCAGGACCTCGCTCAGTCCACAGTGACCGACGCACTCAATAACGCCGTGATCACGCGCCTTCGGGCCCAATATCTCGATCTGCAGAGCCAATATGCCGATTGGTCGAGAAAATATGGAAAAACTCATCAGGCAACGATCAACATCGGCAACAAGATGGACGAGGCGCGCAAGGCCATCGCGGACGAAGTCCGTCGTATTGGCGACGCCTATCGCAGTGATTACGAGATCGCCAAGAGCCGGGAGGCCTCGCTCGAACGCAACGTGACGGACCTCGTCGCACAGGCCGGTCATACCGGCCAGGCCGAGGTGAAGCTGCGCAACCTGGAGAGCGCTGCCGACACGTACCGGACTCTCTATAACAACTTCCTCGAAAAGCTCCAGAACGCAACGCAAAATCAGAGCTTCCCGATCAGCGAGGCGCGCCTGATCAGCACGGCCACAAAGCCCAACAAGAAGAGCTCTCCAAAAACAGTGCTGGCGCTGGTCGGCGGCCTGGCAGGAGGCCTCTGCCTCGGCTTTGGCGCCGCGTTCGCGCGCGAACTACTGAGCGACGTTCTGCGGACACCAGGAGAGGTCGAAGAGGAGCTCGGCGTGAAGTGCCTCGGCGTTCTCCCGGAAATTCGCCCGGCCCCGAAGGCTTCACCTGGGGCGACGGGCGCACCGGTTTTCCGATACGTCCTCGACCATCCATTCTCGCGCTTCGCGGAGACCTTACGTAACATCAAGGTGTCGGTTGATGTCGCGCGACTGACCCGCGACGTTAAGGTGATCGGCATCGTCTCGTCGTTGCCGAAGGAAGGGAAGACGACGGTTGCGGCGAATTTCGCCCATCTGATTGCGCTGACCGGACACCGTACGCTTCTGATCGACGGAGACCTTCATACGCGCTCCCTGACGCGTGAGTTCGCGCCCAATGCAAAGACGGGTCTGGTCGAGGCGCTGAGCGATCCACGTTCGTTCGAGTACCAGGTGCAGCGAAGCAAAGAGACGGGCCTTGATTTTCTGCCCTCCATTTTTGCATCGCGCATGGTCAACTCGGCCGACATCGTAGCGTCAAAGGCGATGGCCGATCTCCTAGCGCTGTTGCGAGAGCATTACGAGTATATTGTCATCGATCTCGCACCGGTGATGCCGGTGGCGGACTCAAAGGCGGTGAGCTTCCTGATCGACGCCATGGTCTATGTGATCGAGTGGGGCAAGACGACGCGGAGCGCACTTCAGGAGTCCATTTCCGGGTCCGAAGTCCTGCAAAAGAAGCTGCTGGGAACCGTGCTCAATCGCGCCGACCCCAAGATGCTCAAGCGCATCGAGTCCTACAAGGGCAAGCACCATAACAGTTACTACGTAGAGCCCGCCTAAGGGCGAACCGGGCTCTCCGAACCTGCCTGAGGGGGACTACGAAGCCGAGCGCGGGACGCTGCGCGCGCTCGGCGAGAATGAAGAAGCTTGGGCTGGTGGCCGAATGAGAGGCCTCTCGTAATCCCCCGGAAACCACAAGATGACGATTGCTGCCGTACCCAGGTATCTGCTAGGTACGTGGTTGCAGCTTTATGAATAATTTGCTGTTATCGGGACCTATTTTGTCACGAAAGATCTAAGTTTAAGGCACTTGATGTGTCGATACCTGACTGCAGAAATTTTGTGCACTCTTTTCTTCCGAACTGGCCAGAGCTAGCTTGACCTCGTTGCTCTTCTTTTTTCGGTGAGTTCGAATGTTGACTGCCCTAGTCCTTTTAAGCGTGTGGCTTCTGATCAACGTTCTGTTTGTGTTGATCGTGGTTCCGCCACGCAAGCGGCGCCCCCCATCCGGAACAACGCTGTTGCCGGCGGCGATCGACAAGGGCACCGGCCAACTCGATCAGGACGAGCCATTTTCACTCCGTCACGTCGTGATCTCGGTCGCGATGGGGGCCTTTTTCATACTGGTGCCCCCGCTCATGGCTCTCCGCAACGAGATCGTGCGGATCTTTGGACGGTGGCGAGGCGGGGGGGCTTAGAACCCTCGTTGGAAATCAGCTGCCGATTCAGGGCTTGAGCCCTGCCTCTCGCCTCAATAGGCCTCCTGGAACATCACGGCAGCGGCTGTCCGCGCCATGATCTTCAAATCGAGCCAGATGCTCCAATTGCTGACGTACCAGACGTCGTAGTCCACCCGCTTCTCCATGAGGTCGATGGTCGGCGTTTCGCCGCGAAAGCCGTTGACCTGCGCCCAGCCCGTCAGACCAGGTTTCATGTGATGACGGTAAATGTAGTTGCGGATCAATTCATCGTAGTAGTTGTCGTGCGCAAGCGCATGCGGGCGTGGGCCGACCAACGACATGTCGCCCCGCAGCACATTCCAAAGCTGGGGCAACTCGTCCATGCTCGTCATGCGAAGGAAGCGCCCAAACCTGGTCACGCGCGCATCGCCCTTCGTCGCCTGGGTAACCGTCTGACCGTTCTCGCTGACCGTCATGGTTCGAAATTTCAAAATTTCGAATGGCTTGCCGTTACATCCTCGGCGCATTTGCCGGAAGATGACGTTTCCGCGAGAATCCAACTTGATCAGGATTGAGATCGTCATCAACAACGGCGCCAACGTGATCAGGCCGAATGACGCCAATCCCACATCGAGGCAGCGCTTCTGCAATCGCTCGAATACGGTCAATGGAGGCCGTTGAAGTTCAATGGCCACCGTCCCGCTGACAGGCAGGAACGGACGCGAGACGAGATCCGCAATCGAGTTGTCGGGCAACAGGCGAACCGGCTGCGACACCGCTCGTAGATGCTGCCCGAGCTTCTGCAGTAACGGCAGCTCATCCCAGTCAACCGCCAGCAGATACTCATCGACGTCAGCCGCCCGCGCCTGGCGGATGACATCGCGAATCTGCCGCTCCCAACCATCTGCATTACCGTCCGTACCGATGACGAAATGGCGAATTACATCGAACCCATTGGCCCGCAGGTCCTTGAAACGGTTCGATGTGAAATCGAGCGGCTTCAGACTGAGCAGAACGACCTTACGATCAACCAAACGCCCCTTTGCAAAGCTCGAGCCTAATGCAAATTGCCACGCAAACCGAAGACTCATCAGTCCGACGCCACCGACAACGGCGAAAATAATGACGGTGCCACGAGACAGGTTGTCCGTCGATTTCAACAGGAAGGCGGAGACGGCCAGAATCATCAAAGACGCCGCCCAGATGACAACTGCCTTGCGCAGCTGCCAGACCAGCCTCAGCAGCCGATGCGTGTCGTACACACCCTGGAAGTAGGCGATCGATACAAACAGAACGCCAACAATCAGCCCCGCTCCGACCGAGGTACCATCCGAGTCTGAGGCCGTCACAGCGCTGTAAAACTCAGAAGCGGCTGCGTAGCAGATCAGGGTCAGAAGGAGATCAGCGGCGATGACAAACACCTGAAAAGGTCTTTGAAGTGCGGTCCCGCGTGTTGGAGAGAGCGAATGAACGTCATCAGAACCGTAAGTTGCAACAGCCATTCGATACCTCTAAGTGTCGGGGGCGCGTGACACTCATCGCAACGCAAGTGATTTGCGGATCACGACAGATGTGTTGACCGATCGCAGCGATATTGTGGCGCCGCACGCGACATTTTTGCATCGCAGAGCTGTTCCCAAAATTTCGAATGCCGTTCTCGCTATACGTGCATATCTTTTTTTCATCGCATTGACATTACGATGAGCGGCGCGCCACAGTTTGCAACTGCTTCGATCGATGTCGCTTGAGACAAATGAACTGCACGGTGCAGGAGCTGATTTAGCCTCCGTACTTGTACGGGCGCGGTCCTCGCTGCATTTGCGCCTCAAGCACACTCGCGAAGACGGATTGTGCCTAGTTGCGCGCCGCGGTGCCTAACTCTTTCGGCATCATTGCGAGACGCAAGAGCACCCTCCCGCGCAACCACAATTTGACTTCGCATCGAAACCTGTCGGGGTTGTTGTTCGCGACCGAACTACTTTGTTCGGCCAACGGGCTCAAACGCGCTGCCTCCGGTATGGTTTCACAGTCTCTCTGAAGGGACGAATTACGAGCCATTTCTGGGGAAGGTCCTGCGCGCTCCCTGCTCGGCGGCCCGCTTCAGTTCAGGAGGTGAGACGATCCACGGGCAGATTGGACCCGGCTCTCGGCCATCCACTTGCCCCAAGCTCGTTCGTGTTTGGAATAAAGCTCAAGCCAGCGGGGCTCCGGCCTCTCGGGACCGGCATCGCGCGCGTTCCAAATCACGCGCTTGCCGAAGAGATTGAGCGCCGCTGGGCTATCCAATCTCTCGAACTCGAGAGTTTCTTCAATGGTCAACCCGACCAAAATCCGCCGTCCGGTGTCGTCAACGATGTAACGCCTCGGGGCGTCCTTCCCGGTCTTGCTCATATTCCAAGGGCCTTCCATGCGCCGTAAGGTTGGCACAAGCAATCGGATCCAAGCGTCCGCTTCAATTCGGCACGTACTAGAAGGCCCGTCTGGCGTGCCCAAAAACTGACATCGGGGCAGCGGATTGGCGACAGGCAAATCGCAGTGAGGTCGGAATTCTCCGCTGCGAACGCAACGTACGAATTGCATAGCCGACAAGCACACCTGCGGGAAACATCACTGCAGCGGCGAGGATGGAAGTCATGGGACCGTACCATTTGATTCTGCCGACAATCTCACCCGCGAGTTGTGACAAGATGATGATCTCAAACTGTGAAAGATTGTTGATGTCTTGTCGTTCCTGTGCCGACAGAGCGATGGGACCGATGGACGCGGTACCGCGAAACAAATCGCAATCGATAAGTGAGCAAGGCCGGGGCGGAGTTGCGGGTATTGACCGATCTCTACGGGCGCCGATGTCGCCAATTTGAGACCCTCGCCGACTTTAGGTAGCAGTTTGATGGCGGAGACAGGACCGCGGCTGCGCCCAGGCGGCCTGAATTGCAAGAGCCACTATCGGTCGTGAGAAACGGTTACGGCCGCCCTACACTTTCATAGACAAAGCCGGCGGCAGCCATGTCTTCGGGGCGGTAAATGTTCCGCAAATCGACAACAACGGGGCACGCCATGATACTTTTCAAGCGATCAAGGTCGAGGCCGCGGAACTGCGTCCATTCGGTGACGATGACAAGCGCGTCGGCGCCTTGCGCACAGGAATAAGTATCCTCGCAATAGAGGATGTTGGGCAATTCCTGCTTCGCCTGCTCCATGCCGACGGGATCGTACGCGCGCACCTTGGCGCCCTTGTCGAGCAGGCCGGTCACCAGCGGGATCGACGGCGCATCGCGCATGTCGTCGGTGTCGGGCTTGAAGGTGAGGCCGAGCACCGCAATGGTCTTGCCGCGCAAGGCGCAGCCAAGCGCGTGGCTGACTTTGCGCACCATCGCGCGCTTGCGGTTCTCGTTGACCGCCAGCACGGACTCGACGATGCGCAAGGACACGTCGTAGTCCTGCGCGATCTTGATCAGCGCCTTGGTGTCTTTCGGAAAGCACGAGCCGCCGAAGCCGGGGCCGGCATGCAGGAACTTGGTGCCGATGCGGTTGTCGAGGCCGATGCCGCGGGCAACTTCCTGCACGTTGGCCCCGACTTTTTCCGCCAGATCGGCGATCTCGTTGATGAAGGTGATCTTGGTCGCGAGGAACGCGTTCGCCGCGTATTTGATCATCTCGGCGGTGCGCCGGCCCGTGAACATCAGCGGCGCCTGGTTCAGCGACAGCGGACGATAGATGTCGCCCATCACCTTGCGGGCGCGCTCATCCGAGGTGCCGACCACGACGCGATCGGGGAACTTGAAGTCGCGGATCGCCGCGCCCTCGCGCAGGAATTCGGGATTGGAGGCGACCACGACGTCGGCCGTGGGATTGGTCTCGCGGATGATGTGCTCGACCTCGTCGCCGGTGCCGACCGGAACGGTCGACTTCGTCACCACGACGGTGAAGCCTTCGAGCGACTGCGCGATCTCGCGCGCGGC
>JAEWFG010000031.1 GCA_023388935.1 Pseudomonadota bacterium
CCTGGCCGCCGCAGCCCGATCTCTCTGGACAATCTCCAGAAGACGCGATGAACGTACTGGGTGAAGCAAGCGGCCTCCCTGTTCGGCAACGAAGAAGGTCGAGCCGCAGCGTGATCCGAGCAGCGCATCGCGCCGGCGGGCGTAGTCGCGCAGCGCGGTTCCCGTCGTCGGATGCAAGGGTACGAGCCGCGACTTGCCGAACTCGGTCAGCCGGACCGTCAGCACGCTGGCGTCGAGGTCGACGTCATCACGCTCCAGGCCCATCGCTTCGGATATGAGCATGCCCGTCACCGCGATCAGCCCGAACAAGGTATGGTAGGTCCATCGACGCAGCCCGTCCTCTGGCGGCAGAGCCAGCGCTGCCGTCAGCAACGCATGGATCTCCGCGTCGCTGTAGACATAGGGCTTGGCTCGCTTCCCTCCTGGCAGCATGCCGACGGGCGGTACCTCCGTTCTCGGATCGAAGTTGGCGACGTGGCGCGCGAATCCGCGCACGTCGCTCGCAGCGCCCAGGATGCATGACGATCAGGCGGCAGCGTTGCCCATTCCATGGCCAGCTTCGTCGTGATACGTCGCGACCTCATCGGTCCGCAGGCCGAGCTTGGCGAAACAACAAAATGGCGTAGTCGCGCCGTCCCATCATCGTCTGTCGGTCGCGACCGTCGAGAGCCTTCCGCACCCGAGTGGCAGGCAAATAGGTCGGCAGAGTTGCGAGGTTCCACCGTCGCAACGATGGAACGCAATCCGCCAATGGGCGCGCGTTCAGCCCCCGATGGCGGAGATAACGGAGAAAGGCGCGCAACGACGAGCACATCGCCTTGCCCGTTCCCGGGTCCAATCCCGGGCGTGGCGCTCAATGTAGCGGATCACGTCCTCTTGGCTGATCTTGCACAGGGCGGTGGCGCCGCCGGAGCACACCTCGTGCAGGAACCTGCGGATAACTGGCGGACATCGCCGCCAATGCGCAACGACCTGCTCATAGAGATCGAGCAGCCCAAAGCGACGGCCTGGCATAGGGCGGTCATGATCAGCGTCGCCATGGGAAGACGGCGCTTGCCGGGGGCTTACTTTCCAGTAACATTGTTTTGCTCATTTTGCGAGCAAGCTTGTTGTGGGACTGCTAAATGGCGCGCCTTCTCACATTGCAGGTAGCTCGGGGAGTGGCGGCAAATTTGGTTATCTTCTCGCACCTCGTCCAGGTCGAAGCCAAGTTTATTGATGGTGGCAGCATTCTGCCGGCATTCTTTTTCTATGGCATTTCCGGTGTAGATTTGTTCTTCGTCCTTTCTGGATTCATCATGGTCGTCGTGGCTGGAAAGCGGACCAGCGCACTTGAGTTCCTCTGGCGAAGATCTGCTCGGATTTATCCGGCTTACTGGTTGGTCTCGCTGGCTGTCCTTGGGGTTAGCCTAGTTAAGCCCGAGTGGGTAAACGCAGCGGTTAAGGCGCCGATTTCCATCTGGCGGTCCTTCCTGTTGGTTCCAGGTCCCACCGCGCCACTTTTGGGAGTTGGATGGACCCTCGTTCACGAAATCTACTTTTATCTGGTCTTCGCTGCAATTCTGGCCCTGCGGATTCCGATCTTAATAGGCTTAATCGGCTGGGCCGTGATTTTGACAACGGTTGTACTGGTCGCTGGCGACTACGTAATCCGCTTTCCCATCGGGTTCATTTGGACGAATCCACTAACGGCGGAATTTATAGCGGGGGCGGTTATCGGCCTTCTCTATGAGAGGAAGAGAATCTATATGCCGAATTTGGTGGGCGTAACTGGATTGGTCGCCCTCGCTATTTCGATTGTGTTCGTTGCGCCTGCCTTGAATCTCGAAAACAGCATGCATCCCTTTGCTTATCGTACGATTGTGTTCGGCATACCGATGGCTCTGATTGTTTACTGGCTTGCCGGAATCGAGCAAACCAGTGTCGCCTCGCCGCCGCGATGGCTCGTTGCGCTCGGCGACTGGTCGTATGGTACCTATCTATTGCACCTTTTGATATTGTCAGTGCTCGGGCGTACGATTCATGCTGTGGCGCCTACCGGCATATTGTCTAGTGTCGAGCTGCTTGTCGTGGGATTTGTGGGGGCGAACATTGCGGGAGGGGTCCTTTATAATTATTTCGAGCGGCCCACGCTAAAATTCCTGAACAGAATGGGCGCATCTGCATTTGATCAAGCAAAGCCGGAAATTGTGAGCCCTTAACGAAGATGGCGGGAATGGGCTTGCCGCAGCGACCATGCTTCTAGGCCGAAGTTTGCGTTGGCGAGTCGAGCAACCGACTGATCTGACTCACGATTCTCGAAAATCGCCTTTTCTGCTACTGGACACACAGTTCGCGGTGGCTGTGCTGCGAATCGAATCACAAATCGGATGATTTGTGAACATCGGCTGGGCCAATGACATGGACACTTTTGGCAAGCGAATTTCGCCTCAAGTGACTCAAGAGATTCAGATTTCTGCGTATTGCGGCCGCAAACTTCGGTCTAGGATACGATTGAGCCGCGTGGAGATGATTGCGCATCGTGTCGGTCCGCTTTGGCCTAAAGTGGCTCGCGACGTAGGTTCGATGCCTCGGTTTGCTTTGGAGCTTATCAATGCGATCAGGCTCGATCGCGTCCCCTAGCGTGGTGTAGCTGGCGGCGGGTCACCGCGTTCAGCGGCAAGGGCCGGGCAGATCAGCCGGCGATAGCCGGAAGGCTGACGGTGGGATCATCGCTCAAGGGCGCGATGGTTTCCAGTGTTATGTAGCGGGCGCGCTGGACAGCCCATTCATCATTCTGTTCGAGCAGGATCGCGCCGATGAGGCGGACGATGGCTTCTTCGTTGGGGAAGATGCCGACCACCTCGGTCCGCCGCTTGATCTCGCCGTTGAGGCGCTCGATTGGTAAGCCTCCGAGGAGACCTCACCGGACGCTTACGGCCGACCGACATTGCTCCATCGAAGCCTTCAGGGGGCGCGCTTCGAGGACCATTGGTTTGTCAGCCTTACTGACGGCCGGAAAGAAGTGGGGCTGGCCCAAGTGCTGCAGTAAGGCCACGGACGCAGTGTTAGGAGCCGCGGCCGCGCTTTTAAATGGGACGCCGCTGGCTCTTAGTATTCGCGGAGCCTCACTCGTCACACTGTAATCTCATCGGCTCTCGACGCCAGCAAAGAGAGTTCAATCGTTGCGTTAATTAAAAACGGATCTTGGAAATGCGCCCGCCCATTTTGACCGGCGTGCGATTATTCGGTCTTGGACTCTGGTTGATGTTAATCATTCCAGTGCGTCGCGACGTTGGCGAGTTTCAAACGTCGCTCGGATGAAAGATTGTGTTCGGCTCTAGTACTATCCAGCGATGAAGTTCGCTTAAATTCGGCCTTAAAATGATGGCTTTGAATTTTGGTGCTATAATTGATAATCAGAAACTCTCGATGGAAATAACTGGCAAGTTTGAACCGCCCCGGGTTTGCCGGAGGCTCCAACTCCTGAGAGGATGGAGCCATGACAAGCAAGACGACGAACAAGTTTTCGCCTGAGGTCCGGGACCGCGCGGTTCGGATGGTTCTGGAACACGCCGGCGAGCACCCTTCGCGCTGGGCGGCGGTGACCTCGATTGCGGCCAAGATCGGCTGCACGCCGCAGACGCTGCATGACTGGGTCAAGAAGACCGAGATCGACAGCGGGCAGCGGACCGGCGTTCCGACCGAGATGGCCGAGAAGCTGAAGGCCCTGGAACGGGAGAACCGTGAGCTTCGGCAGGCCAACGAGATCCTGCGCAAGGCGAGCGCTTATTTTGCGATGGCGGAGCTCGACCGCCGGTCCAAGCCATGATCGCCTTCATTGACGATCATCGTGGGGCGCATGGGGTCGAGCCGATCTGCAAGGTCTTGCCGATCGCCCCCTCGACCTACCACGCCCATGTCGTCAAGCGGCGCGATCCGGCGAAGCGGTCGGCGCGCGCCAGGCAGGACGCCGCGCTGAAGATCAAGGTTCGGCGTGTGTTCGATCAGAACTTCTCCGTCTATGGCGTGCGCAAGGTCTGGCGGCAGCTGAAGCGCGAAGGATTCGATGTTGCCCGTTGCACAGTGTCGCGGCTGATGCGGGACATGGGCCT
>JAEWFG010000043.1 GCA_023388935.1 Pseudomonadota bacterium
GGTGGTTTTAGCGAAGAGCCTCAACCCGATCCCATCCCGAACTCGGCCGTTAAACTCTTCAGCGCCAATGGTACTATGGCTTAAGCCCTGGGAGAGTAGGTCGCTGCCAGGCCTGCCAAGGACAAGACATCATCCTCTCGCGATGTTCGAAACCAAAACGCCGCTCCCAAATCGGGGGCGGCGTTTTTTGTTTGTGCGCGTCAATGCTGCGCTGCCTGCATCTTTCCGTCACGATCGGCGTTCAGCATGCCGGGCCAGCTGACCACGGTCGCACCGCCCCTTCGCGCCTTCATTCAGTTGAACACGATCAGGCGCGAGTTCATGGGCCATTCACGTCGACGCCGGTAATCGGGTTCCGCCTTTTGAAACCTGCCAATCGAAACATCCGAGGAGACTTCCATGCCCGCGTTGCTTCGTCCCGCCCTCACCGCGTTCGGCGTCGCGTGCCTTCTGTCCGCAGCATCGCTTGCCTCCTCCGGCACCGCGTTCGCGCAGGCCAAGCAGCAGGCAGCGCCGGCCCAGCAGACCGCGCCCGCGCAAGCACCCGCAATCAAGCAGATTCCGCTGACCGACAAGCAGCTCGACGGTGTGCTCGCGGCGCAAAAGGACATGGATGCGATCACCGCGAAACTTCCGGAGAACACCGCGCCGGACCAGAAGGCGATAGCGCAGCTCGATGCGGTCGCCAGGAAACATGGCTTCGCCAGCTATGACGACTACAGTGACGTTATCGACAATATCAGCCTGGTGCTCGGCGGCTTCGATCCCGCGACGAGGAAATATGTCGGCACCGAAGCCGTGATCAAGGCGCAGATCGCGCAAGTCCAGGCCGACAAGAAGATGCCGGCCAAGGACAAGAAGGAAGCCCTCGACGAGCTCAACGAAGCGCTGAAGACGCCGCCGCCCCAGGTCGAGAACAAGGCCAACATCGATCTCGTCGGCAAGTACTACGACAAGCTGGTCGCCGTGCTGGGCGACGATCAGAACTGAGTGCTCCCGGCTGGGATCGATATCCCATTGCATATTGTGATCGTCGTAGGGTGGGCAAAGCGAAGCGTGCCCACCATTTCCGTTTGAGGCGTGAGGCTGGTGGGCACGGCGCTATCGCGCCTTTGCCCACCCTGCGATAGCTGCGCCTCACAGAAAAAGCCCCGGAGCCATCTCCGGGGCTTTTGTCGTTTCCAGGCTGGTTGAATCGTCGTCGTGTCACGTCCGCGTGCGCATCCGCATCATGAAGCTGTCGTAGCTGAGCTCGGCGACCTGCATCCATGCGAGCGATTCGTTCCGGAATGCGGACAGGCTCGCATACATCTTGTTGAAGTGCGGGTTGGTCTTGCTGAGATCCGCGTAGATCTCGTTCGCGGCGCCGTAGCAGGCCTCGAGCACTTCCTGCGGGAAGGGTTTGAGGATCGCGCCGGCGACCAGCAGGCGTTTCAGTGCCGGCGGGTTGACGTAGTCGTATTTGCCGGTGACCCAAGTGAAGGTATCGCGCGAGGCCATCTCGATCACCGCCTGATAGTGCTTCGGCAGCGCATTCCACTTCTCGAGATTCACGATGTTGTGGCCTTGGCCCGTGCCTTCCCACCAGCCTGGATAGTAATAGTATTTGGCGACCTTCACGAAACCGAGCTTCTCGTCGTCATAGGGACCGACCCATTCGGCCGCATCGATCGTGCCCTTCTCCAGCGCCGGATAGATGTCACCGCCTGCAATCTGTTGCGGTACGCCGCCAACCTTGGCGATGATCGTGCCGGCGAAGCCGCCGACGCGGAATTTCAATCCCCGGAAATCCTCCATCGACTTGATCTCCTTCCGGAACCAGCCGCCCATCTGGGCGCCGGTCGAGCCGGTTGGAATGCCGACCGCATTGTATTCCTTCAGGAGGTCGTTGAGCATTTCCGTGCCGCCCCCGAACAGGAGCCAGGAAATGTGCGCGCGCGTGTTCAGCCCGAACGGAAGCGACGTGCCGAACGTGAAGGCGGGGTTCTTGCCCCAATAGTAATACAGCGCCGTATTGCCCATCTCGACGGTGCCATTCGATACGGCGTCGAGCACCTGCAGGCCCGGGACGATCTCTCCGGCCGCAAACGGCTGGATCTGGAATTTGTTGTCGGTGGCTTCGGCGACGCGCTTGCAGAAATATTCGCAGCCGCCGTAGAGCGTATCGAGCGCCTTGGGCCAGCTCGCGGCCAGCCGCCATCTCACCTCCGGCGTCGACTGCGCAATGGCCGGTGCAGCAACTGCTGTGCTCGCCGCCAGACCGGCGCCTGTCACTTTCAGGAAATCACGACGTTTCATGCGTATCCCTCCATTGTGCCGATTTCTCGACTAAGGGAACGATCTTGGTGTCGTCTTCGCTTCGCCGATGACCGACGTTGTCTGTGGTGATGGTGTGAGTGTTCCGAAGGCCCTTGGGGCTCTTTCTTGGATCCGGTCGTCGCCCCGGAGCTAGCTCCGGGGCATCCGCCGTCTCTTGCTTCGTGAGATGTTCGACGCCTTACGTCTTCGTCCGCATCCGCGCCATGAAGCTGTCGTAACTCAGCTCCGCCACCTGCGTCCAAGGCAAGGAGTCATTCTTATAGGCCATCATGCTCGCATACATCTTGCCGAAATGCGGATTGGTCTTGGAGAGATCGGCATAGATCTCGTTGGCGGCGTTGTAGCAGGCCTCGAGCACCTCTTGCGGGAAGGCCTTCAGGCTCGCGCCGTTCACGATCAGTCGCTTCAGCGCCGGGGCGTTCACCGCGTCGTATTTGCCGGTGATCCAGGTGAAGGTGTCGCGCGACGCCGCATCGATCGCTGCTTGGTAGTGCTTGGGCAGCGCGTTCCACTTCTCAATGTTGATGATGTTGTGGCCCTGGCTCGTGCCTTCCCACCAGCCGGGGTAGTAATAGTACTTCGCGACCTTGGCGAAGCCGAGCTTCTCGTCGTCATAGGGGCCGACCCACTCGGCCGCGTCGATGGTGCCCTTCTCCAGCGCCGGATAGATGTCGCCGCCGGCGAGCTGCTGCGGCACGCAGCCGAGCTTGGCGAGGATCGTGCCGGCAAAGCCGCCGATCCGCATTTTCAGGCCCTTCAGGTCTTCGGTGGTCTTGATCTCCTTCCTGAACCAGCCGCCCATCTGGGCGCCCGTGGACCCGGTCGGAATGCCGTAGACATTGTGCTCCTTCAACAGGTCGTTCACGAGGTCCTGGCCGCCGCCCCACAGCAGCCATGAAATCTGCTGGCGCGTGTTCAATCCGAATGGAAGTGCGGTTGCGAAGGTGAAGGCGGGGTTCTTGCCCCAATAGTAATAGAGCGCGGTATTGCCGATCTCGACGGTGCCGTTCGACACGGCATCGAGCACCTGCAGGCCTGGTACGATCTCGCCCGCTGCAAAGGGCTGGATCTGGAATTTGTTGTCGGTGATGTCGGCGACCTTCTTGCAGAAATATTCGCAGCCGCCATAGAGCGTATCGAGCGCTTTCGGCCAGCTCGTGGCGTAGCGCCACCTGACCTCGGGCGACGACTGCGCGATCGCGGGGGCCGCGACGGCGGTGCTTGCAGCCAGGCTAACGCCTGTCGCCTTCAGGAAATCACGACGTTTCATGCGTATCCCTTCCATTGCGTCGATGCTTCGACCAGGGAACGATCTTGGTGTCGTCTTGTCTTCGTCGAGGATCGACGTTCTCTTGTTGAGATTGTTGTGCGTTTCCGAATGGCCCTGATGGGCTCTTTTTTGCTGGAAGCCGAGCGTTGCGGTTCCAACCTGAGGATGACTGCGCGCTTTGCGATAATCAAGCCTCATGCCTTCCTCGCAAGTGCGAACGCCGGCCAGACGCAAGTAGGGGGTATCCGCGATCCGCTACCCTATTGGGCAAAAAGAATGGGAGATCGAGCATGGCAAGCAAGAAGGTCGTGGTCGCCGGAGCGACCGGTCTCGTCGGCAACGCCGCATTGCGACACTTCGGCACATCCGCCCCCTGCGAGGTTGTTGCGCTGTCGCGACGCAAGCCGCGCGACCTCTACGGTGCGCGTCACGTCCCGATCGATCTGACCAGCGAAGCCGATTGCAGCCGAGCTGCCGGCGAGCTGCGGGGCGCCACCCATCTGGTCTACGCCGCCCTCTACGAGGCGCCGCAACTCGTCGATGGCTGGCGCGACCAGCAGCAGATCGAGACCAATGACCTGATGCTGCGCAACCTGATGGGCGCGCTCGAGCCGGTGGCGCCAGATCTCCGTCATGTCGCGCTGCTGCAGGGCACCAAAGCCTATGGCGTTCACGTTAGCCCCTTGACGGTGCCGGCACGCGAAGGCCGCTCCGAGATGTACGAGCAGCCCAATTTCTACTGGGCACAGGAAAACTTCCTGCGCGAGCTCCAGACCGGCAAGGCCTGGCACTGGAGCATCCTGCGGCCGGTGCTGATCGTAGGCCTCGCCATGGGCGGCGCCATGGATCTGATCCCGCCGCTCGGCGTCTACGCCGCGATGCTGCGCGAGCAGGGCAGGCTGCTCGATTATCCCGGCGGTGCCGCGCGCGTGTCGCAGGCGGTCGACGTCGACCTCCTGGCGCGCGCGATCGCCTGGTCGGGCGAGGCAAAGGCGGCACAGAACGAAGCCTTCAACGTGACCAATGGTGATGTCTTCACCTGGGAAAACATCTGGCCCGCGGTCGCCGACGCGCTCGAGATGAAGCCAGGAAAGCCCGTGCCGCTGTCGCTCGCAAAGGAGTATCCAAACTGGATTGGCGCCTGGGATCGGCTGCGGAGCCGGCACAATCTGGTGTCGCCGGGCCTCGTCGAATTCGTCTGGTTATCGTTCCAATACGCCGATTACAGCATGCGCTACGGCCAAACCGAATCCGGTCCGCCCTCGATCGTCTCGACGGTCAAGATCAACCGCGCCGGCTTCACCGAGATGATGGACACCGAGGACATGTTCCGGAAGTGGTTCAGGCAGGCGAAGCAGGAACGGCTGCTTCCTTAGAAATCGTTGCTTCGAAGGCGGTGCGCTCCCTCTCCCGCGTGCGGGAGAGGTGCACCGAGTTCGCGGTCCGATCATTCAGCAACTGCGGCATGTACTCACAAAGAATCGATGCCTGCTTTCTTGGGGTAAGGCGGAAATGCGCCAAAGGCACGGGAATTTCGCCTTTTGACTCATACTGGAACTCAGCCTGAAGATCAGGAGCGAGGTGAAGAGAACTCGACGGCCGGCACGACTAATTGTGGAGCCACGTTCAGTGCTCGAAGCAGAAAGTGATTTGCTGAGCTATTCTTGTCGGGTCGTAGGAGTACGAAATGTCGAAGGCAATTGCTGTCTTGGGCTCCGCTCTGTTCTTCGTCATTGCGCCGTTGGTGCTGGCAGGCTGCGTCCCCTGGTGGGTCACGCAGTGGGAATTTCGGCCAGCTTTTTTCGGCGTCGATCTAACCCGCATCCTCGGCGGTATATTGATCATCGTCGGAGTGCCCGGACTTGTGGATTCATTTGCCCGTTTTGCGCTGGAGGGGCTGGGGACGCCCGCCCCGATCGCGCCGACACAAAAGCTCGTAGTGACTGGCCTTTATCGCTACGTGCGAAATCCGATCTACATCGCGGTCGTCGCAGTCATTTTTGGTCAGGCCCTTTTGTTTGGTGACTGGCGTCTCCTCTGGTACGGCGCGCTACTCTGGCTGTTTTTTCATCTCTTTGTGGTGATGTACGAAGAACCGACGCTCAAGCAAACATTCGGCACGGAGTACGAGAGCTTTCGGACTAATGTGCCGCGCTGGATTCCGCGGTTGACGCCATGGCGAGCCGCATAAAGGAATCGCTGCAAGCAGCTCGATGCCGGCTGCAACAAGCAGTGCGAGACGGCGAAGCGTAGCAAGCCCGCCTGGCGGCCTCGCCCCGTGACTGCCTGGCTGAGTTCCGGTTTTGGCCCATCGCGTCATTTCGATGCCACGCAGTAGGCTCGCCGGTTTCGGGGAAAAGCAGACATCGGGCGGCAGCCGAAACTCGCGGAGTCGGTCGCGAATGACCCCGAAGCGGACCTTCAAAGCACCTCACAACCCCACGACAGAAGTGCTAGGCTCTTTTTCCCACAAGCGTAGTCCTTGCAGGGAGCGGCGCATGCGGCTTCGGGAGTTCATCTCAGGAACTGCGGCTATGGCCGCGACGGCCTTGGCTCAGCCGTTAAGCGCTCACGCCGTTATGTCGCGGAGTATAAAGCGTGTCGCGATTGTTCATCCCTAACCGATAGAGGAGGATGGAGGAATGACTTCCACGAAAGACGTTCTAGACCACCACCTAAAGTGTTTTGGTGAGGGAGACCTCACGGGCATCATCTCTGACTATGCGCCGGGTGCCGTCCTGTTCACGCCGGACGGACCGCTCAGGGGGACCGACTCGATTCGGCCGTTGTTCCAGGCGATGTTTGCGGAGTTTGGCAAACCCGGTGCCGCATTCAGCATGAAGCAGGAGGCGGTCGAGGGCGACTATGCCTACATTCTGTGGACCGCGGAGACTGCCGACAACTTGTACGAGGTAGGCACGGACACGTTCGTCGTGCGGGATGGCAAGATCGTGGCGCAGTCCTTCGCCGGCAAGATTACGCCCAAGGGCTGAACACTGACGCAGGAGCTGCGCGCCCTCCTGGTCGAATAACAGATCCTTTTTGCTTGCTGCATGAGTCCGGTATTGGACCTTCGCGACAATTTGCGGCGCAGTGACATGTCCGCAGTTGGGATTAGGCCGGAAATCTTGGGCTGAGGCTCAAACCGGCGCTTTTGCCACATCTGCGACATCAGCGCATTTTTGCTGTAACGCGCAATAACCCGCGCGATACCCGCGCGGGTCTCGTCATCAACTTTCGCGAGCCATCTCTATTTTCTATTTCTTTTTGCCGGTCGCGAGGTTCGGCTGCCATCCCGCCCCCTCGCCCTTTTGGCTTGGGGCGGCGGCAATTGTCTTGGTCTTTTCTTTCTTAGGCTTCTTCTTCTCCCGATTACTTCTTTGTTCGCCTCTGGCCATGTCAGCCTCCTTTGGTTGACGACAGGCTATCACCTCCGAGCGACAATGGGGTGGTTATTGTTAGGGAGCAAAGTGTTGTGACTTCCGAAATTGGCCCTTCGCGTCGTTTCGTTGCCGCGCAGTAAGCTGGCCGGTTTCGGGGAAGAGCAGACATCGAACGGCGGCCGAACCCCGCAGACTTGGTCGAGAGTGACCCACAAGAGACATCGACCTGGGGTACGATTGAGCGTCCGCTGCCCACCCGGTGGCGACAAGCCCTTCAATCTCATGGCGCGCCGCGAAGCCACTCAGCAACACAAGCTGAGGGCAAGGTGACGACACCGATTCCGCCAAGCTCCCCCTTGTCGTACAGTCCTGACATCGCATCAGAGAGGAGCGCTGCTGCGCAGCAACTGTGTCGCGTTAGGCGCAAGCCGGACATCAACCTTTGCGGTTTTGTGGAGAGTGCGTCCGACGTCCTGCACATCAAGCGCACGATCGACGGGGCCCAATCGAGAAGATCTTCGCGGATGTGCAAGCTCGCGAGGCGTTGGCGATCGCGCATTGGCGGCGTGGTGATTGGCGAGTGCTACGGGTCCAGCAGATCACAGCATCGCAAGAGCGCGATTGAGCATTGTCCTCAGGTTCGCTCTTGAGGAAGAATCGCCCACATGCAGGGCACGGTAGTGCTCGCTTCACCGGAAGCCACTTCTTTGATCGACGCGATACTTCCGCAGGGCAAGCACCTGTAGACGCTGATCGGCAATCTGTCGGCGATCTGGCGCAGGCTCGCCAACAAAGACATTTTCCGCCCGCACTTCTCGCAGGCCAAAGATGGCAGAGCAACGTCAGCGAGCTTTGTCATAGCAATGAACCGTCCCTGAGTACGTGACCTTCCCTGATGCCGATGGCTCATTTTTTGGCTAAACGACGTTAGTCCGCAAAGCCGATCAACGTCGTCGCTTTTGGCGGCGGGATAGCTTCACCGCTTTACGGGCAACCGCATTGTTTTGGATCAAAAGATCGTTGCGCAAGCGCGATTGGCAATACACCGGATAACGCCCACCGAACTTCTTGCTCAAAAACCAAATTATTGGCAGGCTGTCACAAGACTCCATCGAGACGGCCCCGTAAAAAACCAGGACTGGAGGATTTCAGGGAACAGCGGAAAAGGTCGATGCCGCCTATCCCCCCATCCATCAGTTTCGGTGTTCAGTGCTCGAATCGTTCCGTTGCTTTCTTCCCTTGAGGTCTCTCATGGCAACCGCGGTATCTGTTAGCGCAACCAACAACGCAGATATCGACGGCATGCTTGTCGGTGTCAAATGGACTGGAACGATCACCTATAGCTTCCCGGACAGTCCGAGCGATTATCCTAATCCCTACACTTACGGGAACGGCGAGCCGACCACGTCGGGCTTCGCGCAGGCGCCGAGCCAGATGCAGGCGGCGATCAACTACGCGGTCGAACTGATCCTCAGTTATACCAATGCCACAATCAGTTACGCCGGCACCAACGGTGCCGATATCATGGTGGCGCAGTCGCCGGCTGCCAATCCGACCTCGTACGCCTATTATCCGGGAAACTATGCGCCCGGCGGTGATGTCTGGTTCGGGACCGCCTACGATTATTCGCAGGCATCGCTCGGCAATTATTATTTCGCGACCGCGTTGCACGAATTCGGTCACGCCGTCGGTCTCAAGCACAGCCAGGAGACTGGCGGCGTCGCCAATGTCGCTGTGCCGAGTGTGCATGACGACTCCGAATACACTGTCATGAGCTATCGCAGCTATGTTGGGGGGCCGCTCACCGGATATACCAATGAAGCCTACGGATATCCGCAGACCTATATGGCCAACGATATCCTCGCGCTCCAGACGCTGTATGGCGTGAACTACGCGACGCACAGCGAGAACACCGTCTACACATGGAGTCCCACCACGGGGCAGGAATTCATCAACGGCGTTGGCCAGCTCGCGCCGGGCGGCGGCGCCGGCGGTTCGGCCAACCGTATCTACGAGACGATCTGGGATGGCGGTGGTGTCGATACTTACGACCTGTCGAACTACACGACGAACCTGACGATCAATCTCAATCCCGGCGCAACGTCGCTCTTCTCCAGCGCGCAGCTCGCCTATCTCGGCGACGGACACTACGCGGCCGGCAACGTCTACAACGCCTACCTCTACAACAACGACGTGCACTCCTACATCGACAACGCCAGCGGCGGCGCCGGCAACGATAAGCTGATCGGCAATGCGATCGCCAACGTGCTCAATGGCGGCGCGGGCGCGGATTCCCTCGACGGCGGTGCTGGCGAGGATACCGCGAGCTATTCCGGCTCACATGCTGGCGTCACCGTCAGCCTCAGCACCGGAACGGGAAGCGGCGGCGATGCACAAGGCGATACGCTTGTGAATATCGAGGATCTGTTCGGCAGCAGCTTCGCTGATACGCTCACCGGCAACGCCGGCGCCAACGTGATCAATGGCGGCGGCGGCGCCGACACCATGCAGGGGCTTGGCGGCAACGACACCTACTATGTCGATAACTCCGGCGACATCGTGAAGGAACTGGCGGGCGGCGGCAGCGACCGGGTTCTGACGAGCGTGAGCTACACCCTGACCGCCGGACAGGAGATCGAATCGCTCAGCACGACGAACAACGCCGGCAC
>JAEWFG010000112.1 GCA_023388935.1 Pseudomonadota bacterium
GGCAGGAAGTGCATCTCGATCTTGATGACGCCGTCGCCCTGGCAGGCCTCGCAGCGGCCGCCCTTGACGTTGAAGGAGAAGCGGCCGGGCTCGTAGCCGCGCGCCTTCGCTTCGGGCAGCCCGGCAAACCACTCGCGGATCGGCGTGAAGGCGCCGGTATAGGTCGCGGGGTTGGAGCGCGGGGTGCGACCGATCGGCGACTGGTCGATGTCGATGATCTTGTCGATATGCTCCAGGCCTTCGATGCGGTCGTGGGGTGCGGCGCCTTCGCTCGCATTGTTCAGCTTGCGGGCAATGGCGCGGTAGAGCGTGTCGATCAGCAGCGTCGACTTGCCGCCGCCGGACACGCCGGTGACGCAGGTGAACAGGCCGAGCGGAATTTCGGCCGTGACGTTCTTGAGGTTATTGCCGCGCGCGTTGACCACCTTGATGGTGCGGCGATGGTTCGGCGGGCGCCGCTCCGGCACCTCGACCTCGAGCTCGCCGGTGAGATATTTGCCGGTGAGCGATTTCGGGTTGCGCATGATCTCGGCGGGCGTACCTTCGGCGACGATGTGGCCGCCATGCATGCCGGCGCCAGGGCCGATGTCGAGCACGTAATCCGCCAGACGGATCGCGTCCTCGTCATGCTCGACCACGACCACTGTATTGCCGAGGTCGCGCAGCCGCTTCAGGGTGTCGAGCAGGCGCGCATTGTCGCGCTGATGCAGGCCGATCGAAGGCTCGTCCAGGACGTAGAGTACGCCGGTCAGGCCCGAGCCGATCTGAGAGGCCAGGCGGATGCGCTGACTTTCGCCGCCACTCAATGTGCCGGAGGAGCGGGAGAGGGTGAGGTAATTGAGGCCGACATCGAGCAGGAAAGTCAGGCGCTCGCGGATCTCCTTGAGGATGCGTCCCGCGATCTCCTTCTGCTGCGCGTTCAGTGCCTCCGGCACGGTCTCGAACCATGCACCGGCCCCCTTTACCGACAGCTCGGAAATCTCGCCGATGTGCTTGCCGCCGATCTTGACGCAGAGCGCCTCGGGCTTCAGCCGAAAACCGTTGCACGCGCCGCAGGGCACGTCGTGGAAATATTTTGCCAGCTCCTCGCGCGCCCATTCGCTCTCGGTCTCGCGATAGCGGCGGTTGATGTTGGTGATGACGCCCTCGAACGGCTTCTTGGTGTCGTAGGAGCGCACCCCGTCCTCATAGGAGAACTTGATCTCGTCCTCGCCGGAGCCATAGAGGATCGCGTTCTGCGTCTTCTTGGCGAGGTCCTTCCACTTGGTGTCGAGCGTGAACTTGTAGTGCTTGCCGAGCGCGGTCAGCGTCTGAACGTAGTAGGGCGACGATGATTTTGCCCACGGTGCGATCGCGCCCTTGCGCAATGTCATGTCCTTGTCGGGGATGACGAGATCCTCGTCGACATGCTGCTCGACGCCGAGGCCGCCGCAGGCCGGGCAGGCGCCATAGGGATTGTTGAACGAGAACAGTCGCGGCTCGATCTCGGGGATCGTGAAGCCGGAGACCGGGCAGGCGAATTTTTCCGAGAACAGGATGCGCTCGGGGCCGCTCTTGTCGTGGATCTTTGCGGTCTTCTTTTTCTCTTCCGCAGGCGCAGCCGCAGGTGCGTCGGCGAATTCGACGACGGCGAGACCCTCGGCGAGCTTCAGCGCGGTCTCAAAGCTTTCGGCAAGCCGCTGGCCGATGTCGGCGCGCACCACGATGCGGTCAACGACGACGTCGATGTCATGCGGAAATTTCTTGTCCAGCGTCGGCGCCTCCGCAAGCTCGTAGAAGGTGCCGTCGATCTTGACGCGCTGAAAGCCCTTCTTGAGCCATTCGGCGAGCTCTTTCCTGTACTCGCCCTTGCGGCCGCGGACGACGGGGGCGAGCAGATAGAGCCGGGTGCCTTCAGGCAGCGCCAGCACGCGGTCGACCATCTGCGAGACGGTCTGGCTCTCGATCGGAAGGCCCGTGGCGGGCGAATAGGGCACGCCGACGCGCGCCCAGAGCAGGCGCATATAGTCGTAGATCTCGGTCACCGTGCCGACGGTGGAGCGCGGGTTCTTCGACGTCGTCTTCTGCTCGATCGAGATCGCCGGGGACAAGCCGTCGATCTGGTCGACGTCCGGCTTCTGCATCATCTCCAGGAACTGGCGCGCATAGGCCGAGAGCGACTCGACGTAGCGGCGCTGGCCCTCGGCATAGATGGTGTCGAAGGCAAGCGAGGATTTGCCGGAGCCGGAGAGGCCGGTGAAGACCACCAGCTTGTCGCGGGGAATCTCGACGTCGATGTTCTTGAGGTTGTGCTCGCGCGCGCCACGGATCGTAATTGCGCGCAGGCTCGATCCCGCGTTCTGCTGTTGGCGCTTCGCCTTGATCACTTCATCCATCCGAGTTGCCTTCAAGGAATCCCAAAGGCGCGCGATCGCGCCAAATGTTCAGGCGCGCTTTGCCCGGAACCGGGATCGGCGCCGATGGGTATGGCCGCGAACGTAGGAAGAACAGCGACGGATTTCCAGTGGGACTTGCGAATCCTCAACGGATTGTTGGTGCGCTGGCGGCATCTGGCAGTAGCGAGACATCCGAAACCGCTCCAAAGGGGCCGCGTAAACAAAAAGGCCGGCACAAGGCCGGCCTTTCGCAATGCGAGCGTTGGAGACGAAGCTTAGTACTTCGCGACCACCGGGCCGCCGAAGTGATAGTTCACGCCGACCTGCACGGTGTGGAAGTTGACCGTGCCAGTGGGCACGAGGCCCGAGAAGTAGGTCTCGCCGCCGAGGCTGCGATAGAGATACTCGCCCTTGACCGACCACTGCGGCGCGAAGAACGCTTCGATGCCCGCGCCGACGGTCCAGCCGGAGTGGAACTTGCTGTCGGAGATGGTCAGGCCGGGCGCGGCGCTGAGCTTGTTGTCGATCCAGGCGTAGCCGCCGGTGCCGTAGAACAGGACGTTGTTGACGGCGTAGCCGATACGGCCACGCACGGTGCCCATCGCATCAGTCTTCGAGCTCGCGGTCACGACACCGAAGCCGGGGACGGGACCCGTCGCCGAAGCGCTGACGTCAGCCCAGGCGCCATCGGCCTCGAGGCCGAACACGACGTTGCCGGTCTGCCAGTTGTAGCCGGCGGTGCCGCCGACGAAGCCGCCCTTCATCTTCGGATCGGAGTCGGCCTGCCAGGCGCCGCCGCCGACGATACCGAGGTAGAAGCCGGTCCAGTTGTAGACCGAGGCCACAGCCACCGGAGCCTTGGTGTAGGGGCGAGCCGCGAGGTCAGCGGCCGAAGCCGGAGCGGCAAGAGCGAACAAGCAGGCCGAAGCCAACAAAACCTTCTTCATTTTCAACTTAATCCCAGTCCCAGTTTCTGTTTTTGCCTTCCGTGCGTAGGAAGGACATCGGACGCGTTGGTCCGGATGTCGTCTGGGTTACACCAGCAAAGCCGCAAGTTGTGTATCTCAAAAGCCACAACGGTCATGAAATGTAATGGTTACTGACCAATTGATGCCGTCAGGAGGGCAAAGCAAAAAGGCCGGCACCAGGCCGGCCTTTTTTCTGAAACGATATCAGAAAGCTGTCAGTACTGCGTGATGATCGGACCGCCCCAGCGATAGTTCACGCGGACGAGGCCGATATCGACGTCCTGGCTGATGCGCTCGGAACGAGTGGCAGCACCAATCGGGGCGACGAGGAAGTTACCGGAGCCTGTGAAGCTGATGGTGCGGTTGCCGAGGAACAGGTGATCGTACTCGAAGCCCACCGACCAGTTCGGCGCAAATCCGAACTCGAATCCTGCACCCACGGTGCCGCCCCAACTGGTCTCGCTGGCCCGGTCAAATTCCAGTCCGGTCGCGACACCGTAACCGCGGTAGCGATCACCGACGACGGCGGCGCCACCCTTCACGTAGAACAGCGCATTGTTCCAGGTGTAACCGACCTGGCCGGTAATCAGGCCGAAGGAGTCGATCCTCGATCGATTGCGCAGACCGGTAAACGCGCCGATGTTGTCGCCGGAGAAGTCGGCCCAGTTGCCCTGGCCTTCGAAGCCGAACACCCAGTTGGTCGATTGCCAGCGATAGCCGACCTGGCCACCGATCGTGCCCCCGGTCGCGTTGTGGCAGCCTTCACCGACGACGCTGCCGGCAACGCCAGTTACGGCGCCAGTCCTGTCAAGGAAATCCCAGCAGTTGTGGCTGCTGCCGCCGCCACCGTTGATGCCGATATAGAAGCCGCTCCAGTCGTAGATGGGGGAGATCATTGGCGACGGAGCCTTGGTGTAGGGATATGCAGCGAGATCCGCCGCGCTTGCGGGAGCCGACAGGCTCAACGCCACTGCACCGATCGCACCAACACCAATCAAAATCTTATTCATTGCAGTCTCCCCCAGTTTCGCCCGCTTCTTGAAATCCCGCAGCGGTTGATCAGGCGCGACGCCCATATGAACTCAATTCCGGGGGGATCGTAGCCTAGGCTGGAGGTAGAGTCCGTCGCTGAAATGCAACAGTCGCGAGCCGATTGAAGTCCCCGCAACTTGATGAATGTTAAAGGATTTCGTTCGTTTGGTGAACCCGGAAAGGTTCCATTCGCGGCCCCCGATTGGTGCGGATCGGACGATCCTGGGCTCACATTCCTCGGGCGCCCAATGAGAACAAATATGGAACAAGTTGCTCGGCAGTGCTATATGTGGGGATAACCTGAGGGGTGACGGGCTGATCAGGGCCCTGCAAGCGTATAGGGTCGCCTCAACACAGGTCGCAGAGCATCGCGGGGGAGCGGGCTCGGCCTTTGAAATTCAGTGGCATTTGGAGTGGAGAGCGGCGATGGCGGGAAGCGTCAACAAGGTCATTCTGGTTGGAAATCTCGGCAAGGATCCTGAAATCCGCCGCACCCAGGACGGGCGGCCGATCGCGAATTTGAGCATCGCGACCTCGGAGACGTGGCGCGACAAGGCGACCGGCGAGCGCAAGGAAAAGACCGAGTGGCATCGCGTCGTGATCTTCAATGAAGGGCTCTGCAAGGTCGCCGAACAGTACCTGAAGAAGGGTGCCAAGGTTTACATCGAGGGTGCGCTGCAGACCCGCAAATGGACCGACCAGAGCGGCGTGGAGAAGTACTCCACCGAGGTCGTGCTCCAGGGCTTCAACTCGACCCTGACCATGCTCGACGGCCGCGGTGGCGGCGGGGGAGGCGGCAGCTTCGGCGACGAGTCGGGCGGCGATTTCGGCTCGAGCGGACCCGTCAGCAGCGCGCCGCGCCGTGCCGTTGCCGCCGGCGGTGGGAGCCGCAACAGCGACATGGACGACGATATCCCGTTCTGAGGCTGGTTCGCCAGCGCGCTTCCGGCGGAGCGGCGCGCTCGCATGAAACCATAGATCTTCTTGCCAATTGCCCGGTAAAGCTGAGCTTTTCCGGGCTCGTTCCATACATCACCCGAGCCTTTGACGGCGTGCGATGTGAATTAACTTTATGTTAATTGCATTCACATGGCCGGTTTGCCGACCGAAGGACGCTCGGAATGAGCCTCGCCCCGCTGCTTGACGCTACGCCAGCGATCCCGCTGCATGCCTTCGCTGCCATGACCGCCTTCGCGCTTGGCCTTGTGCAGTTCGTAGCCCCCAAGGGTACGCTGCCGCACCGGGCAATCGGGTGGATCTGGGTCGGCCTGATGACCGTCGTGGCCGCTTCGTCGTTCTGGATCCACCAGATCCGCCTGGTTGGGCCGTTCAGCCCGATCCATCTGTTGTCGCTCTTCACGCTGGTGGTGCTGCCACTCGCGGTGTGGCGGGCGCACGCTCATCGGGTAGCCGATCATCGGCGGATGATGATCTTGCTGTTCGCTGGCGCGCTGGTGGTGGCGGGGCTGTTCACGCTGGTTCCCGGGCGGATCATGCACCGGGTGATTTTCGGGACCTGACGGGCGGTTCCGGGCGGCCCGTTACGGCCCAGTGTGCGGCAGTGGCGAGGAGTGCGTAAGTCTCTGGAAAAACAGTCGGAAAAAGCGCTCCCAAGACCCTCGCGAGGGTGGTTATCAGGGGGGCGATGCGCTATATGATTCCCAGATAAAAACTCACCGGATTTCCCCTTGGCTGACGACGACAACAAGCCCGGCGACCAGCCGGCGCAACCCTCGGACATTCGCCCCGTTTCCATCTTCGAGGAGATGAAGAAGTCTTACCTCGATTACGCCATGAGCGTGATCGTGGCGCGTGCGCTGCCGGATGCCCGCGACGGTCTGAAGCCGGTGCATCGCCGCATCCTCTACTCGATGAACGAGCAGGGGCACACGCCTGACAAGAAGTACGTCAAATCCGCCCGCGTGGTCGGTGACGTCATCGGTAAGTATCACCCGCACGGCGACCAGTCGATTTACGACGCCATGGTCCGCATGGCGCAGGACTTCTCGATGCGTGTGCCGCTGATCGACGGCCAAGGCAATTTCGGCTCGGTCGATGGCGATCCCCCGGCTGCCTATCGTTACACCGAAGCGCGCCTGACGAAGGCGGCGCTGGCTCTGCTGGCCGACATCGACAAGGACACCGTCGACTTCCAGCCGAACTACGACAACAACGAGACCGAACCGTCGGTCCTGCCGGCCAAGTTCCCAAACCTTCTCGTCAACGGCGCCGGCGGCATCGCGGTCGGCATGGCGACCAACATCCCGCCGCACAATCTCGGCGAGGTCATCGACGCCTGCGTCGCGCTGATCGATAACCCTGCGCTGACGATCGACGAGCTCATCAACATCGTGCCGGGACCGGATTTCCCGACCGGCGGCGTCATTCTCGGTCGCCAGGGCATCCGCTCCGCCTATCACCTCGGCCGTGGCTCGATCGTCATGCGCGGCAAGGTCGCGATCGAGACCATCCGCAAGGAGCGCGAGGCGCTCATCATCACCGAGATTCCGTACCAGGTGAACAAGGCGACGATGGTCGAGCGCATCGCCGAGCTGGTCAAGGAAAAGAAGATCGAGGGCATCGGCGATCTGCGCGATGAATCCGACCGCGAAGGCTACCGCGTCGTCATCGAATTGAAACGCGACGCCGTGCCTGACGTGGTGCTGAACCAGCTCTACAGGTTCACGCCGCTGCAGACGAGTTTTGGCGTCAACATGGTGGCGCTCGACAGCGGCCGTCCGCGGATCATGCATCTGAAGGACCTGCTGGCGATCTTCGTAGACTTCCGTGAGCGGGTGGTCACGCGGCGTACCAAGTACCTGCTCGCCAAGGCGCGCGATCGCGCCCACATCCTGGTCGGTCTGGCGATCGCGGTTGCCAATATCGACGAGATGATCCGCGTCATCCGGACCTCGCCCGACCCGACCACCGCCCGCGACACCCTAATGTCGCGCGACTGGCCGGCGCGGGACGTCGAGGACATGCTGACGCTGATCGACGATCCCCGTCACCGCATCAGCGAGGACGGCACAATCCGGCTGTCGATGGAGCAGGCGAGGGCCATTCTCGATCTGCGCCTGCAGCGCCTCACCGCGCTCGGCCGCGACGAAATCCGCGACGAACTGGACAAGCTCGCCGGAGAGATCGCCGATTATCTCGATATCCTGCGCTCGCGCGAGCGCGTGCTGACCATCATCAAGACCGAGCTTGCCGAGGTGAAGGCCGAGTTCGCCACGCCGCGCCGCACCGTGATCATGGAGCAGGAAGGCGAGGTCGAGGACGAGGACCTGATCCAGCGCGAGGACATGGTTGTCACCGTGTCGCACGCCGGCTATGTCAAGCGCGTACCGCTGTCGGCCTATCGGGCGCAGCGCCGCGGCGGCAAGGGCCGCGCCGGTATGCAGACCCGCGACGAGGATTTTGTCTCGCGGTTGTTCGTCGCCTCCACGCATACGCCGGTGCTGTTCTTCTCGTCGCGCGGCCAGGTCTACAAGGAGAAGGTCTGGCGTCTGCCGATGGCCGCGCCGAACGCGCGCGGCAAGGCGATGATCAACATCCTTCCGCTCGAGCAGGGCGAGCGCATCACCACGATCATGCCGCTGCCCGAGGATGAATCGACCTGGGGCAACCTCGACGTGATGTTCGCCACCACCGGCGGCAACGTCCGCCGCAACAAGCTGTCCGACTTCGTCGATGTCCGCCGCTCCGGCATCATCGCGATGAAGCTCGACGACAATGAAGCGATCGTCGACGTGCAGATCTGCACCGAACGCGACGACGTGCTGCTGACCGGCGCCGGCGGCCAGTGCATCCGCTTCCCCGTCACCGACGTGCGCGTGTTCACCGGGCGCACCTCGATGGGCGTGCGCGGCATCGCGCTTGCCGAAGGCGACAAGGTGATTTCGCTGGCGATCCTGCGCCATGTCGAGACCACCTCGGACGAACGCTCGGCCTATCTGAAGATGCGCCGCGCGGTCGCCGGCGAAGCCGCGGCTGAAGAGGCCGCAGGGGATGCCGAGGCCGAGGAGACCTCCGGCAGCTTCCAGCTCGCCCAGGAGCGCTATGTCGAGATGTCGGCGCAGGAGCAGGTCGTGCTCACCGTCTCCGTCAACGGCTACGGCAAGCGGACCTCGTCCTACGAGTACCGCACCACGGGTCGCGGCGGCAAAGGCATCGTCGCCATGAGCGTGAACAACCGCAACGGCAATCTGGTGGCCTCATTCCCGGTGGAAGACGCCGACCAGATCATGCTGGTCACCGACAAGGGCCAGCTGATCCGCTGCCCGGTCGAAGGCATCCGCGTCGCCGGCCGCTCGACCCAGGGCGTGATCGTGTTCGACACTGCCGAGGACGAGCACGTCGTCTCGGTCGAGCACATCACGGAAGAGGCCGAGAGCGGGAACGGTAATGGGAACGGCGAGTAGTGAGTTGCGAATGGCGAATGGAAAAGCTCCATTCGCCATTGGCTACTCGCCATTCGCTAAATCTCCAGCTCGGTCCCGAATTCGATCACCTGTCCCGTCGGCACGCCGAAGAATGCGGCGGAGTGTTGGGCGTTGTGCTGCAGGAAAGCGAACAGGCTTTCGCGCCAGACCCACATGCCCGGGACGTCCTCGCGCGGGATGATGGTCTCGCGGCCGACATAGTAGGTCAGGTCGGAGAGATCGACGCCGGGCAGCTTACCCTGTCGACAGGCGAGTTTCAGCCCTTCGTAAATGGTCGGATTTTGCATGAAACCGTAATGCAGTATCACGCGGGTTATCCCCGTCGTGATTTCCATCACCTCGGCGACCTCCTGATCCGGGACATGCGGCACTTCCTCGATCTGCACGGTCACGATCACCACGCGTTCATGCAGCACCCGGTTGTGCTTGACGAACTGCGTCAGTGCGAGCGGGACGCCTTTCGGCGCCGATGCCAGGAAGATGGACGTTCCGGGCAGCCGCGCACGGCATTGGTTGACCGCGGTCTCGATCAGGTCTTCCTCGGGTTGGCGTAGTCGGGCACGGGCACTCTCGACAAGTCTCACGCCGCTGCGCCAGGTCAGCATCAGGAAGGCGACGAGGCCCGCAAGCAGAAGCGGAAACCAGCCGCCTTCGAACAACTTGATCGAATTGGCGGCAACGAAGATCGCGTCGATCACAAAGAAGAAGCCGTTGACTGCGATCACCAGCCACAACGAATAGCCCCACTGCACCGCGACCAGAGCGGCGAGAAGCGTGGTGATGGCCATCAGCAGCGACACCGCGATGCCGTAGGCGCCGGCGAGTGCGTCCGAACTGCGGAAGGCGAACACGGCGCCGAGCGTGGCCGCGGCGAGCAGCCAGTTGACCAGCGGCACATAGATCTGGCCAATCGCATGGCTCGTGGTGTGGCGGATCTGCATCCGAGGCAAAAAGCCGAGTTGGATCGACTGCTGCGTCAGCGAGTACACACCCGAAATGATGGCCTGCGAGGCGATCACGGTCGCGATCGCGGAGAATGCAACGAGCGGAAGTTGTGCCCAGCCCGGAGCGAGCTGGAAGAATGGATGGTCGAGTGCGCCGGGATCAGTAATCAGAAGTCCGCCCTGCCCGAAATAGTTGAGCATCAGCGCCGGCAGGCAGATGGTGAACCATGCAAGACGGATGGGGAAGCGGCCGAAATGCCCCATGTCCGCGTACATCGCTTCGCCGCCGGTCACCGCGAGAAAGGCGGCGCCCATGATTGCGAAGCTGATACGGAAATCCTGGTGAAGCAGGAAGTCCACGGCGTAAAGCGGGCTCAGCGCGGCCAGTATCATCGGAGCCTTGACGATGCCGTGGATGCCGAGCGCGGCCAGGACGATGAACCAGGACAGCATGACCGGGCCAAAAATCCCGCCGATGAAGCTTGTACCTTGCTTCTGCATCGCGAACAGCCCGACCAGAATCGCGATGGTAATCGGGACCACGGCCGGTTCGAGCGAAGGCGCATCCACCTTGATGCCCTCGATCGCGCTCAAGACCGAGATCGCCGGCGTGATCGCGCCATCACCGTAGAGCAGGGCGGCGCCAACAAGGCCGACGACAAGCAGGTGAACTCGCCACGTGCCGGGTGCGGCATGGCGCGCATGAAGCAGCGCGAGGATCGCAACGATGCCGCCTTCACCGCGGTTGTCCGCGCGCATGATGAGCGCCGCATATTTGATCGAAATGATCAGGATCAGCGCCCACAGGATCAGAGACACGACACCCAGAACGGCCTCTGGAGCGACGCTGCCGTCATGAGCGGCGGCTCTGGCAGCTTCCTTCAGGGCGTAGAGGGGGCTGGTGCCGATATCGCCGTAGACGACGCCCAGGGCGCCGAGGGTCATCGCGAATGGGAGCGGGCTCGGAGGATGGCCGGAGGCGATGGCGGGCGTACTGGACATGGTGACCCCCCAGTGGGATCGCGCCCCTTCGGGCCATTCCGAGGGGCGCGCGCGTCACGCAGTCTGCGACGGGACGTCGCAAATATCCACGAAATTTATATCCGGGGTTGTCTGACGCGAAACTGACAGACTCGACTACGGCGTGCGGCCGGCGGTCACGAGGCGAGCCTCGCCGACATTGGCCTTGGTACCGGCGTGGCGCAGGCATGAGGCCTCGAAATTCGGCCAGGCCTGCTGCGAGCAATCCTTGCCGATAATGCGGATGTCGAGCCGGTCGCTCTTGGCAAGCGGCTGCGGGACGCTGGCTTCGACGGTCGGGGCGAAGCCCGGCAGTACGGTGAGGGCTGCAGCAACACACGCAGCGATTGCGATCGCCGAAAGAGTCTTAATCATTGACGGTCCCCTGTGATGCGGCCGCTACGCCCGGTGTGCGGCCCGTCATTCGTTGGGTGGAGTAGTAACCATGGCCAGTTTCAGGACGTCTTCGCGGATGCCGGAAATGGTTTCGTTCGCGCTTCCTTTGTTTCGTGGTCGCCTTCAGGACGAAACAGGCGGCCGCGGGCCAACAAGGCAGGCGGGCATTTCCGCGGAAAAAAGGGTCGGGGAACCCGTCCGGCTTGCCGGTCCGGTCCGGGCGCGGTAGGACGGAGCCATGCCCCGCATTGCCTTTTACCCAGGTTCCTTCGACCCCATCACCAACGGCCATCTGGACGTGGTCCGGAACAGCGTTCCCCTGTGCGACAGGCTCGTTGTCGCGATCGGGGTCCATCCGGGCAAGAAGCCGCTGTTCTCGACCGAGGAGCGGCTGCAGATGCTCCACGAGGTCTGCGGGCCGGTGGCGGCCGAAGCCGGCTGCGTCCTTGAAGCTGTGACCTACGACGATCTCGCGGTCACCGCGGCCCGCAAACACGGCGCCACCATCATGGTTCGTGGCCTGCGCGACGGCACTGATCTCGACTACGAGATGCAGCTTGCCGGCATGAACGGGACCATGGCGCCCGAGGTGCAAACCATCTTCCTGCCGGCCTCTCCGGCGGTCCGCCCGATCACCGCCACTTTGGTGCGCCAGATCGCCGGCATGGGCGGCGACGTCTCGGCCTTCGTCCCGCCGCAGGTTGCGGCGCAACTCAAGGCAAAATTCGCCGGCTGACGGCGCGCTTCTTCTTTTACCTGATCCGGAGTTGTCATGATCCGAATTCTCGCAGTTATTGCCGCGCTCCTGTTCGCGGTGCCGGCGGTGGCGCAGCAATTGCCGGCCAACCTCGACAAGGCCAACGCCATCGTCATCGACACCACCAAGGGCCGCATCGTCATCAAGCTGCGGCCCGATCTGGCGCCCCAGCACGCCGAGCGCATCAAGCAGCTCGCGCGCGAGGGCTACTACAACAACGTTCCGTTCCACCGCGTCATGGACGGCTTCATGGCGCAGACCGGCGACGGCCAGAATTTCAACGGCACCGGCGGCTCCAAATATCCGAACCTGAAGCAGGAGTTCTCCAAGGTGCATTTCGCGCGCGGCATCGTCGGCATGGCCCGGCGCGGCGACAGCGTCGACAGCGCCAACTCGCAGTTCTTCATCATGTTTGCGGACGGGGGCAGCCTCGATAACCAGTACACCGTGATCGGCGAGGTCGTGCAGGGCATGGACGTCGTCGACAAGCTGAAGAAGGCGCCGGCCGGCTCGGCCAGCGGCACCGTCACCGACCCCGACAAGATGGTGAAGGTGCAGGTCGCTTCCGACATCAAGTAGGAGCGGCCATGGCGCGTTGCGGCCAAAAGCTCCTGCTGGCTGCCACCATGCTGCTGCTTGGCGTCTCCGGCGCGGCCGCCGAGGACGCGCGGGTCGACACCATCAAGGATATCTTCCAGCATCTGCGTACCTGCTGGAAGCCGCCGCCGGCCGCCAAGGCTCGTCCTATCGACATCACCGTTGTCGTGAGCTTTAACCGATCCGGAAACATTTTGGGCCATCCGAGGATTTCCTATGAATCCGCGGAGGCCTCCGACAATGACCGGCTGCAATACCGGATCGCGGTGATGGAGGCGTTGCAACGTTGTACGCCGATGCCATTTACCGATGCGATGGCGGGCGCCGCCGCGGGGCGTCCATTCGCGATCCAGTTCCGCAGCCGGAAAACTTCACCTCCAACGCAAGAGAGACGAGCATGAGTGCCACCGAAAACACCCTGATCCTCGAGACCACGCAGGGCCCCGTCACCATCGAGATGCGGCCTGACCTTGCGCCCGGCCATGTCGCGCGCATCAAGGAACTGGTCCGCGAGGGTTTCTACGACGGCATCGTGTTCCACCGCGTGATCGAGGGTTTCATGGCGCAGACCGGCTGTCCGCACGGCACCGGCACCGGCGGCTCCGGCAAGAAGCTGAAGGCCGAATTCAACAAGGAGCCGCATGTGCGCGGCACCGCTTCGATGGCCCGCGCCGCAAGTCCTGATTCCGGCGACAGCCAGTTCTTCATCTGCTTCGACGACGCCCGCTTCCTCGACAACCAATACACGGTGTGGGGCAAGGTGACCGAGGGCATGGAGAACGTCGACAAGATCAAGCGCGGCGAGCCCGTGCAGAACCCCGACAAGATCGTCAAGGCGCGGATGGCCGCGGACAAGGAGTAAGTGCTCGCCCCACATCCTGAGGAGCGCGGAACGCGCGTCTCGAAGGATGAAGGCCCCGCTGCTGCAGCTCGGCCTTCATGGTTCGAGACAGCGCTACGCGCCTCTTCACCATGAGGGGCTGGCCGTGTTGCGACCATGCGCACTGATCTCTTCGATTTCGACCTGCCACCGGAGCGCATCGCCTTGCGCCCGGCGAGCCCGCGTGACTCTGCGCGGCTGCTGGTCGTCGAGAATGGCGTGCTGCGCGACCAGATCATCGCCGACCTGCCGAAATGGCTGAAGGCCGGCGACCAGCTCGTCGTCAACGACACCAAGGTGATCGCGGCGCAGCTGAGGGGGCGCCGCATCGGCCGCGAGACCGAGCCGAAGATCGAGGCGACGCTGATCAAGCGTCTTGATGGTTCGCGCTGGCAGGCGCTGGTGAAGCCCGCGAAGAAACTCGTCGCCGGCGACCGCGTCCGCTTCGGCAATGAAGGCAAGGTCTGCCTGCTCGGTCATCTCGACGCCGAGGTCGAGGTCAAGGGCAGCGAAGGCGAGGTGACGCTGTCATTCTCGTTCCACGGTCCGACGCTCGATCAGGCCATCGCCGATCTCGGCAGCCCGCCGCTGCCGCCCTACATCGCCTCGAAGCGTACACCTGACGACCAGGACTTTGCCGACTACCAGACCATGTTCGCGGCCAACGAAGGCGCGGTCGCGGCGCCGACCGCGGGCCTGCATTTCACGCCTGCGCTGGAGCAGGCGCTGCGCGAGCGAGGCGTCGGCATCAACCGCGTCACGCTGCATGTCGGAGCAGGAACGTTCCTGCCGGTGAAGGTGGACGACACCGAGGGACACCGGATGCACGCCGAGTGGGGTACGATCTCGGCGGCGACGGCGGAACAGCTCAATGCCGCGCGAAAGAATAGCGGCCGCATCATCGCCGTCGGCACCACGTCATTGCGGCTGTTGGAAAGCGCAGCCAGCGAGGATGGCACCATTCAGCCCTTCGCGGCCGAGACGTCGATCTTCATCACTCCCGGCTATCGCTTCCGTGCTGTCGATATCTTGATGACCAATTTCCACCTGCCGCGCTCGACGCTGTTCATGCTGGTGTCGGCCTTCGCAGGGCTCGGCACGATGAAGCAGGCCTATGCGCATGCCATCGCGAACGGCTACCGGTTCTATTCGTACGGGGATGCGTGCTTGTTGTTCCGGGCAGAGCCGTAGGGTGGGTTAGTTAGCCGTAAGGCGTAACCCACCAATTCTGTCGCCGCGGAAGCGAAAGAGGTGGGTTACGCTACGCTAATCTTACTGCGTCATGAGTGGCGTCGTCGACTGGATGCAGCGATGGCGCCACAGCAGGGACATCTCGGCAAGGTTTTAACGAGTGCCTGGATCAGACGCACACGCATGCTAGCGATCGAGTTCGGGATGTGGCGTTCAGGCCGCGAGGGCAGATCCTCGGGGTCGATAATCGTTGGGTAGGCGAGGTGCCTGGAACGGCGTGGCGGAACGAGGTCCTGAGGGGGGAATCGTCGCCCGCTCGGCGATCAGGAATCCGTAAGCCGCGATGCACAGCGTGGCGTGATGATGGAAGCCGCGCCAGCCACGTCCCTCATAGTGACCAAGCCCGACTTCCTGCTTGAGCTCCTGGTAGTCGCGCTCGATACGCCAGCGCAGCTTGGCAAAATCGACGAGCCGTTGGAAACTGACGTCCTGCGGCAGCGTGGAAAGCCAGTATTTGGTCGGCTCTGCTTCGCCCGCGGGCCATTCGATCAACAACCATTCCGCCTGCAGCTTCTCGGGCACCAGTTTGTTGTGTCCGACCCTGACGCGCACACGCGCGAAGCGCGAGGATAACCGGTCGGCCGAACCTTCCCGCCAGGTGACCGTGCGCCAGGCGCTCTTCGGCAGACCAAGCATCATCTCCTTGGCCGAGATCAGGTCGGGCTCGTCACGGCGGCCGGTGTTGTTCACTGGCTTGTCCTTCCGCCGCGGGCCAGTTCCGGACCGCCACATCAACGTGTTCGGCAAGATGCTGGCCACGTAAAGGACGCCCAACTCCGTCATGCCCGCGCGCAGTCGGGAGTCGTTGCCGTAGGCTGCGTCCATCAAGGCAATACCGCGCGGCAGACCGACCTCGCATGCCCAGTGGATCTGTTCCAGCGCGATCTCCGGTTTGGTCTTGAACTTGATCTCCGTCGGCACGCCTGCCTTCTTTCGGCGTGCACGATCCTTCGTCCAAGCCTCGGGTAGATACAGCCGATAGGCGACCGGAAGGCCGGCATCATGATTGGCGATCGACAGCGAGACCGTCACCTGGCAATTGGCCTGCTTGCCGAGTTGGCCGCAATATTGGTGGTGTACGCCGACCGAATGCCTGCCTTGCTTCGGGAATGACGTGTCGTCGACGATCCACGCCTCGATCGGTCCGCCCTTCTCGATCGCCGGCAACACCATCTCGCGGACCTTGGCCAAGACCATCTCGTCGGACCAGGTCGCGATGCCAACAAAGTGCAGCAGCGACTGATGCTGCGCCGCCGTCCGCGCCGGGGCTGTCCGCGCCGCCATCGGCTCTACGCTCTTGCGCTCACCCGGCAGCATCAAACCGGTGCAATAATCGCGCAACGGCCTCGTCCGGTTCGCGTGACCGATGACGCTCGAAAGCCCTTCTACATACGCCCTGAACCGCGCTTCGCTGTCGGCGTTGTGCTCAAGATTCATTTGGCCCTCCGCGTGCCAAAATTTGAATCCCTACAACTACTTGATTCTCGACCCCAAAGCTCGCGACCACCTGACTCAGTAAGACTAACCCACCCTACGGCATCTCTTGCGTTACGCCATCACGCGCTGCGGCAGCAACTCGGCGATCTGTACCGCGTTCAGCGCCGCGCCCTTCAGGAGCTGATCCGCCGCCACGAACATCGAGATCGAATGCCCTGAGGGATCGCTGAGGTCCTTGCGGATGCGGCCGACCAGGACGTCGTCCTGGCCCGAGGCGTCGATCGGCATCGGGAAGTAGTTCTTCACGCGATCGTCGACGATCTTCACGCCGGGCGCCTGCGCCATGATGGCGCGGACCTGGTCCTCGGTGATCGGCTTCTCGCATTCGAAGGTGATCGCCTCGCAATGGGCGCGCAGCACCGGCACACGCACGCAGGTGACGCCGATCGCAATCTTCTCGTCCTCGAAGATCTTGCGCGTCTCCTTGATGACCTTGGTCTCCTCGTCGTTGTAACCGGTCTCGGGATCGATCGCCGTATTGTGGTTGAACAGGTTGAAGGTGTAGGGGTGGGGCATCACCTTGGGCGTATAGACCTGTCCGTTGAGGTTGGCGCGGGTGGACTCGACGAGTTCGTCCATCGCGGCGGCACCGGCGCCGCTGGCGGCCTGGTAGGTCGAAATGATCACGCGCTTGATGCGGTTCTTCTGGTGGATCGGCCAGAGCGGCACCAGCGCGGTGATCGCCGCGCAGTTCGGGTTGGCGATGATGCCCTTGTGGTCGCGGATACGGTTGGCGTTGATCTCGGGGATCACCAGCGGCACGTTCGGATCCATGCGGAAGGCGGAGGAGTTGTCGACCACGACGGCGCCGGCCTTGACCGCGACCGGCGCGTACTTCTTCGAGATGCCGCTGCCGGCGGAGAACAGCGCGATGTCGACGCCCTCGAAGACGCGCTCGGTCAGTTCCTCGATGACGACGTCCTTGCCGCGGAACGACACCGTCTTGCCGGCCGAACGGGCGCTGGCGAGCGCCTTCAGCTTGCCGACGCGAAAGCCGCGCTTGTCCATGGTGGCGATGAATTCGGCGCCTACCGCACCGGTGACGCCGACAATCGCGACGACGGGATCGTTACTCACATTCTCCTCCATTGCATTGAGATTTGGACAACAAAAAAGCCCCGGACCATCGAGGGCGGGGCTTCGGTAGAGCTGATGCGTATAAGTCGACGACTACGCGCGCAAGCCTCCCCGGGCCCCGAAGGCCGTGGTGGTTTTGGTCGTGCGTTTGGTGGTCGTGAACATCGCGGCGACTTATGCGGGAGAGTCTTGCGCCCGTCAATGGCTTTTCGGCGGGATTGTGGCCGCGGGCCAGACCTGCCGCTACTTCGCCCGGGCGGTCGGCGGCTCGAGGATGACCTCCTTGAGGTCTCCACCGCTGATGACGACGATCGCAAAATTGAGCCGGCCGCGTTCGCGGACCAGCCCGCCGCTGATTGCCTTGCCAGAGGCTGCACGCTCGGCGACGCGCACCGCGTCTGGGAGGCGGTGCCTGATTGTTCCGAGCACTGCGAGATTGTTGCGATCGTCGAGGTCGAGCTCGGCGAGGGGGAGGGCAGCTTCCCCGCCGACGAGCTCGCCGGTCGCGGCATTGATGGTGTATCGCCAGATCCGGTCCTTGTGCAGGGTTTTCACCCGGTAGACGGGAACACTTGCGGTGCCGTCAAAACTCACATCCGCGGTGATGGCGCCGGCATGCCTGGCTTCCGCAATCGCCATGGCCTGGCTGAGCGAGATCGTGGAGCTGCGGAAGCGCTCGACCTCTCGGCTGACTGCCAGGCGATCGGCCTCGACGTCTCCATCCATTTCGCTGTGAAGGGCGGTCGGCGTGCCCGTGGTCACGTTCGCCCGGCCTGGCCCTGCAAGGAGGAACGCGGACAGGGTGATCGCAAGCAAGCGCGAAGCATTTCGTTTGGTTGTCTTCATGCTCGCAACCTTTCGCCGGCGCGCGGGCCTGATCATCCGAAAGAAGACGCGGCCGACCTTGGGCATCGGCCGGCCGCGGAGCGTCGCAACGGGCTGTACCCGGCGCGGCGATCGAAGCGGTACGGACCTCTTTTGGGGCCAGTGAAAAAAGTGGTCCGCATCGCCTTATAACTAAACCATACCGTATCGTTTTATTTTGGTCAACGGCATGGGCGTGGTCCTGTTGGGGACAGATCGCGACTTCACGGAATTGTCAGCGCGACGGGCGCCGCCGCTGCGTGCCCTTTGCGGCATTCCGGATGCGGTCCGCGGGTCCCAGAGCACCTGCCAGGAACAGCTTGATCGCCGCGCGCATCCGCTTTTCGGCAGGCTTCATCTCCAGCGCCGTTCCGAACGTCGCCATGCGATGGTTGTGACCGACGACGACGTCGAGGAACACTTCCGCCGCGATGGTGGTGTCGTCGACGTCGAGTGCGCCCTGCGCCACCAGATGGTCGAAGAAGCGCGCTGTGGTGGCGACAGCCTTCAGCCAGCCTTCCTCCTTGCCGAGCTTGGCGACGTCGGGGAAGTTGATGGCCTGTGACGTCATCATGCGGCTGAAGGCGATGGCATCGGGTCCGCAGGTGAATGTCAGCATCTCGCGCCCGATCTCGACCAGCCGCTGTTCGACCGAGATGTTCGAGGAACTGCTGAGCTGCGTCTCCGCCGCAGCCGACAGTGGCGCAAGCCAGCGCGCAATCTCACGCCTCAGCACGGCCGCAAACAGGCCGCGCTTGTCGCCATAGCGGGAATAGACAGTGGGTTTGCTCACCCTGGCCGCTTCCGCAACAGCATCGAGCGAGGTCGCGTCAAAGCCTCGATCCAGGAACAGGCGGGTGGCGACCTCGATCAGCCGCTGATCGCGCTCGATCGCGGCAGTCTTCGTCGGCCGGCCGCCGCGCGATTTCGGCATCTCGCGCCGCGGCGCTGCCGTTCTTGTCCTGGTCGCAGTCAACCCCATGTCCGATGCTTCCTGTGCGGTCGTAATCGTCGTCATTGCTCTATAACGCGCAGCAACCGGGGCGTCATAGCGAATCTGGCCGAAGCGGCCGTATCGTTCTCGGCGAGAGCTCGTTCCGATCTGCGGCTCAAGGCAGCCTCGAGGTCCACGCCTCGCCCGCTGCCGCCTTCTCGTATCCATACTGATACAGCGCCCGCATATAGGCGGTGTCGAATCCTTCCGAGGGCGGTGCCGGATAATCGCGCGCGATGTAGGAGAGATGGAAGCCCAGATGGTTGCGTTTGGCGAAATCATAGGTCGAGAAGATGATCGAACGCGTCTGCGACTGGGTGATCGACGACAGGCTGCGCGTGCCGACGTCGATTGTGCTGTTGGAGACGAGCTCGAAGTTGCGTTCGATCTTCTTGTTGACGAGGATGTAGATATTCATCCTCTCGTTGTCCGGCAGACGTCCCTGGAAAAGCAGGGCTTCCGGCAGCGTCAGCACCGGCGCTGTCACGCCGCCGTCGACATGCATCTCCTGAAACCTCCGGCCCTGGCCTTCGGCTTCGATCATGATCGGCGGAAACACCAAGGGAATGCTGGCGGAGGCCGCCATCACGTCGCGAAACAGTTTTAACGCCTCGGGCGTGCCGACGGCTGCGATCTTGCCCATGTCCCAGATCGCGGTTCGCTGGGTGTCGAGATCGGTCGTCACCACCAGCAGCTTCCGGCCCTTGGCATTTTCGCGTGCAACCTGCGCCAGGATCTCCGGTCCGACATAGCGCGCCACCAGCTCGCGCAGCCTTGTATTGCCGAACAGGCCCGATCCGAACAGCACGCGCATGATGCTGGGATCATTCAAAAGGGTTTCGGCGATGCCGCTGGTGTAGACGTCCTTGAGCGTATCGTCATATTGCGAGCCGAGAAACGCGAAGGGGGCGATCAGGCCGCCTGTGCTCACGCCCGAAACGACCGCGAAGGTCGGGCGGGTACCGGCCGAGGTCCAGCCGTTCAGGACTCCGACGCCGTAGGCGCCATCGGCGCCGCCACCGGAGAGCGCCAGATAGCTCCTGGTCGCGATGCTGCTATTCTTCTCGAAGCTGAACTTCGTGACGGGTTGGTCGGTGTAGCGCCGCAAGCCGTCGATATCGAGCACGCGCGAGGCGCTGGCATCGGCAGCCGTGTAGGGGGTGCGGGGCAGCGACGTGCAGGCGGCGAGCGCCAGGCTACACGCTGGGACGAGTGACTTGATCAGGCGGACGCCCGTCGTCTTGATCCAGCCATTGGCAGGGCTGGATATTTCGGTCGAGCACGAGAGGACGGACATGGTCGGCAGCTGGCGATTACGCATCTACGGCCGCCGGCAAATTCGCCGCGGCGTCTCGTCCAGCCCCGGATAAAACTACACTGTATCGTTTTATTTAACAAGCAGCACTAGGCCTCGAATGCATTCAATTGTGTCCCAGTCTGAGGCAGCGGCCGCCCGAGCGGGTTGATCGGCCTCGCCCGACACGCAATAAGCACCGCATGAATCTGTCCAATTACTTTGAACTGCTGGCCACCGATGGGGCCGCGCGCACCGGCCGCCTGACCACGCCGCACGGCGTGGTGCGGACGCCGGCCTTCATGCCGGTCGGCACCGCCGGCGCGATGAAGGGCATGCACTGGCGCGAGGTGCGCGATGCCGACGCGGACATCGTGCTCGGCAACACCTATCACCTGATGCTGCGCCCCGGCGCCGAGCGGATCGCGGCGCTCGGCGGCTTGCAGCGGTTCACCGGCTGGAACGGGCCGATGCTCACGGATTCCGGCGGTTTCCAGGTGATGTCGCTGTCGGACCTGCGCAAGGTCAGCGAGAACGCCGTCACCTTCCGCTCGCATATCGACGGCGCCAAGGTCGAACTGTCGCCGGAGCGCTCGATCGAGGTGCAGCGTTTCCTCGGCTCCGACATCGCCATGCAAATGGACGAATGCGTGCGGCTGCCGGCCGAACGCGACGATATCGAGCGCGCGATGCGCCTGTCGCTGCGCTGGGCCGAACGCTCCAAACGCGCGTTCGAGAGCGCGCCCGACGGGTACATGCTGTTCGGCATCGTGCAGGGCGGCGACGTGCCGCAGCTTCGCCATGCGAGCGCGCAGGGCCTCGTCGAGATCGGGTTCCACGGCTATGCGATCGGCGGCCTTGCCGTCGGCGAGCCGCAGGCCGTGATGCTGGCGATGATCGACGAGACCGCGCCGGCGCTGCCGACCGACCGGCCGCGCTATCTGATGGGTGTCGGCACGCCCGACGACATTCTCGAAGCGGTGAAGCGCGGCGTCGACATGTTCGATTGCGTGATGCCGACGCGCAATGGCCGGCATGGCGTTGCCTTCACCCGCTTAGGTCAGGTGAATTTGCGCAACGCGCGCCATGCCGACGATCCTCGTCCGCTGGACGAAGAGAGTTCATGGCCGGCAGCGCGCGACTACGCGCGCGCTTATCTGCACCATCTCGTCAAGGCGGGTGAGACGCTGGGAGCGATGCTGCTGTCCGAGATCAATATCGCTTACTATCAGTTCCTGATGCAGGGCATCAGAGACGCAATCGCGCGCGGAACGTTCGAAGAGTTCTATCAGCGGACGCGTGAGGACTGGGCGAGGGGCGACATCACCCCGCGCTAGGTCAATTGCACAAGGTCAATTGCATACGATCCGCTGCTTGACGGCGTGCTTGGTCACGAAGCCATAGCCGCAGGTGTCACAGGTCCAGAGATAGCTGATCACGTGGTCCGAAACGTACGCAGATGCTTCGGCGGCGACCATGGAATCGGCGCAGACGGGACAGGTAGGCAACTCACTGCAACGCGGATCGCGTTGGCGCACGACGGTCGACAACACTTCAGCAACTGCTGACATCGTGGTGACCTCTCAACTTTGAGACCTAAGTCTAACATAAGCAGAATTAGTTGACGAGGTCGCAACACAAATGCGTAGGTTTTCCAATAATCACAGCTCACGAAATTTTGCGATGCAGCGTATTTAACATGTGCCGCATTGCCGCTTGCGTGTCGTCACAAGCTGCCCGTAACTGCGCAAGAGCTGCGACAGCCACGCAAATTGTCGCCACAGGGAGTTCATCATGGACACATCGTCCACCAAGGGTGCAGCGCACCAAGCCGGCCGCGGCCGGGTCTATGACTCGATCGTCGAGGCTTTTGGCGACACGCCGACCGTGCGTTTGCGACGGTTGCCAGGCATGCACGGCGTGAATGCGACAATTTTGGCAAAGCTAGAATATTTCAATCCCGCCGCAAGCGTGAAGGATCGCATCGGCGCGGCCATGGTCATCGCCATGGAGAAGGCGGGTATCATCAAGCCCGACACCGTGCTGATCGAGCCGACCTCCGGCAATACCGGCATCGCTCTCGCCTTCGTTGCTGCTTCGCGCGGCTACCGGCTCAAGCTGGTGATGCCGGAATCCATGTCGATCGAGCGGCGCAAGATGCTCGCCTTTCTCGGTGCCGAGCTGGTGCTGACGCCGGCAGCGCAAGGGATGAAGGGCGCGATCGCGACGGCGGAGGAACTCCTGAAGACGACGCCGAACTCGGTCATGCCGCAGCAGTTCAAGAATCTCGCCAATCCCGAGGTGCATCGCCGCACCACCGCTGAGGAGATCTGGAACGACACCGCCGGCAACATCGATTTCTTCGTCGCGGGCGTCGGCACTGGCGGCACCATCACCGGCGTCGGCCAGGCGCTCAAGCCGCGCAAGGCTTCGCTGCGGGTGGTCGCCGTCGAGCCGGAGGAGAGCCCGGTGCTCTCGGGCGGCCAGCACACACCGCACAAGATTCAGGGCATTGGCGCAGGCTTCGTTCCTGATATCCTCGATCGCTCCGTGATCGACGAGATCGTGAAGATCAACTCGACGACGGCGATCGAGACCTCGCGGGCGCTGGCGCGGCATGAGGGCATTGCCGGCGGCATCTCTTCGGGTGCCGCGATTGCGGCAGCGCTCCAGATCGGCAAGCGGCCGGAAGCTGCGGGAAAGACCATTCTGGTGGTGGTGCCATCTTTCTCCGAGCGGTATCTTTCCACGGCTCTGTTTGAGGGAATCTAGGACATGGCGGATCAACCGAGGCGGCCGCGCACGCTTGGCGATGCCAGGACGGAGGCCGAGGCGGCATTCAAGAAGGTGACCACCAAGGTCGCCGCGGCGCCGCCGAAGCAGAACGTGGCACCGGGGATCAAGGAGCAGGTCACGCTGCGGATCGACCAGGACGTGCTCGAGTTCTTCCAGGAAGGCGGACCGGGCTGGCAGGACCGCATCAACGAGGCGCTGCGCAAGGCTGCGGGGAAGTAGGCATCTCTGATAGCGTTCGGCGCGTTGGTTCCTCATCCTGAGGAGCTTGCGCAGCAAGCGTCTCGAAGGATGAAGGCCACGATGCGCGAGCCGGGCCTCCATGGTTCGAGACGGCGCTAGCGCGCCTCCTCACCATGAGGATTACCAACAAAAAAGCCCGGCGAGAGCCGGGCTTTTGTGTTTGGGGTCCGGGTCTCGCCTCAGCGGCGGAACATGCCGCCCACCATGCCGCCGACGACGCCACCCACGAAGGCCGCGCCAGCATCGCCGCCGCTATGGTGAGGGGCCGGTGCCGGTGCGCTGCTCTGAGCGGGAGCGCTGGCACGCCGGGCCGGCTTCGGGCTGTCGCCGCTTGCGGTCGGAGCGGTGGCGACGATCTCGGAGAGCAGGGCCTTGTGCTGGAGCTTGTTGAGGTAGCCCGTCGACGGATAGCCGCGGGCAGCCTGCCAGCGCTTGAGCACCGAGCGGGTCTCGTCGCTGAAAATGCCGGTCATCTTGGTGTCGAAGCCGAGCCCGGTCAGCCGGCGCTGCACGTCGCGGCGCTGTCCCTTGTCGAGGCCGATCTGATCCTCGGTGAGCTGGGTCGCATCGTCGGTGAAGGTCGCTGGATCGACGCCGGCGTTGAGGTTGCGGGTCGCAGTCGACGGTCCGCTCTTGATCGCCGCGAGCCGCGCCAGCGCCAGCGCCTTGAACTGGCCGTTCGGATAGGCCGTGAGGTAGGCGTTGAGCTCTTCCGGCTTGTTGGACTCCTTCACCGAGCGCCAGTATTCGAGCTCGACACCGTCCGAATTGCCGCCGGTCATCGCCGGCACGCTGCCAGCGGCGGTCGGCGCCGCGTTGGCAACCTGCTGCGTCGGCTGGGCCGGATTGAGGTAGACGGCGCCGATCAGGTTGGTATGGCCCCAGGGCAGCTGGCCCTTGTGGGTCTCTTCGTTGACCTGGGCGCGGACCGACGTCATGGCCTGCTGAATCTCGACACCGGGCTTGGTGATGTTGTCGATCAGCGCACGGGTGAACGGGCTATTGTTGCCCTCTTGTCCGTCGAGCGCGGTCTGGCCCGGGCCGGTGGCGAACGCGATCAGCGTGCCTTCGCCGGACTTCATCTCGGCGAGGCCGCTCTGCACGTTGACGCTGCGGGTCGCGGAGTTCGACTTGATCTTGGCGGCGAAGGGATTGTCGCGGCAAGCGTCGAGGAAGACGAGCTTGACCTTGGCATCGCCCATGGTCTGCTCGAGTGTCAGGTCGATGTTGATGGCAGCACCGAGCTTGACGTCCATCTCCGACTTGATGTCGGCGTCGACAGGCAGGAGGTAGTTGCTGCCGCTGACGGCGATGCCGTGACCGGCGTAATAGAACACTGCGACATCGGAGCCCTGAGCCTTGCGGCCGAAGTCCAGGAGCTTTTCCGTCATCTGGTCGCGGGTGAGGTTGGCGCCTTCGATCACCTCGAAGCCGACATTGCGTAGCGTTGCCGCCATCGCCTTGGCGTCGATCGGCGGGTTCGGCAATTGCGCGACGTTCTTGTAGGTGCCGTTGCCGACGACGAAAGCAACACGGCGGTCCGCATTCGCAGCGCTGACCGATAGTGCCATGCACATCAGCGAAGCGAGCAGGGTGAGATAGCGCATCTGGAATCCCCCAACAGAATCGAATTGCAGGCAGCAACAAATTGGCGGCGAACTTACACAACGCTCCCGGTTTCGCGCCAGCAAAACGACAGTTCGCCCAACCCATCGCTGTGCGGTCGAAATGTGCACGATGGAATGCCCCTCCAACGTGATCCAAATCACGCTCGACCACTTTGTTTTGTCGCGCGAGGCGGCGCGTGGTTCACTGCGCGCGGGCGGGGACCGGCGATGCTGGCTTCAAATTCAGGAGGTTACCGAACAGGATCAGCGCCGCGCCGAACACGGTCAAGGTATCGAGCCGCTCCGAGTACAACAGCCAGCCGGCGGTCGCGGTCAATGGAACCCGCAGGAAGTCCATCGGCACCACGATGGTTGCGTCCGCGTGTCGCAGCGCGCTGGCCAGGCAGTAGTGCGAGAAAGTGCCGCAGACCCCGATGACGAAGAGCCACCCCCAGAGGTGGGCAGAGGGCCAGGTCCAGGCATTGAGCGTCGGCAGCAGGCCCACGACCGCCTGCACCACGATCATCCAGAACAGGATCGACAACGCGCTCTCGGTCCGGGTCAGCGATTTCGCGAAAGCCATCGAGATGCTGAAGCCCACTGCGGCCCCGAGCGCGATCAACTGGCCCGGATTGATCTCGCCGGTGGCGGGCCGCACGATCATGACGACGCCGACGATGCCGAGCACGATGGCGGCGATCTTCCAAACGGTCATGCGCTCGGACAGGAAAGTTGCGGCCAGCAGGGCGGTCCAGATCGGCATCGTGAATTCGATTGCCACCACCTGGCCGATTCCGATCAGCGTCAGTGCGAAGAACCAGCCGAGCTGCGCGGCGTAGTGGACCAGGTTGCGCGCAATGTGCTGGGGCAGGCGTTTGGTCGCGACCGCCTTGAAACCACCGGCTCGGTAGATGATCGGCAACAGCAGCACGAACCCAATGAGCGAGCGCACCTCCATGATCTGAAAGACGTTCAATTCGCGTGTGGTCTCGCGTCCGGCCACCGCCATGACCAGCATCAGCGCCAGCCAGCCGGCCATCCACAGTGCGGCCATCGTTTTGGACGGTGTCGTGTTCATCGGAGCTAACGGGAGAAAGGATCCTGAGGGAGCGTCGGTATCGGCGACATCGCCGCCGTTTGCAACGGCCAAATCTGCGGGTGCAGCGATGCAGGGCGGCGTGCTAAGGCTTGAGCGAACAACGACAAGAAAAGGGAGATGTTCGCTCATGCGTATCTTGCAGCCAGCCGAATGGAAAAAACCGCGCGGCTTTTCACACGGCGTGGCGGTGGACGGGCCGGGCCGCTGGGTCGTGCTGGCCGGGCAGACCGGCGGCGACGAGACCGGCAATTACGCGCCTGATATGGCGGCTCAGGTCGCAACCGCGCTGAAGCGGATCATCAAGCTCTTGAGCGAGGCTGGCGCCGGCCCCGAGCATATCGTCCGCCTGACCTGGTATCTGACCAGCCGCAGCGAGTATGAGGCTGCAGGCGCCGGCATCGGCGCGGCCTGGAAGGAGACGCTCGGGCGCAATTTTCCGCCCTCGACGCTGCTCTACATCGGCGGTCTGGTGGACGACCGTGCCAAGGTCGAGATCGAGGTGACCGCGTTCGTGCCCGGCGCATAAAAAAACGACCCGGCGCGGGCGCCGGGTCGATTGTCCTGAGTGCGGTCTGCGTTAGCGCGTCATGGTGATGTTGGCGCCGCGGAACTGGCTGTCGGCCCGCATCGTGACGGTCTGCCTGTTACCCCTCGTCGTCAGCGCGATGCTGGCGTTGAAGCCGGCGGTGGAGGCGACGACCTCGAAGCTTCCGCCGCCGCCGCGGCCCTGGAGGGAGCCGCTGATGTTGCGGCTGGCTTCGGACCAGCTGCCGGTGATGGAGCTGCCCTCTGCCCTGACGTTGGCGTCGAGGTGGAACTTGTAGGCGTCGCTGGCACAGGTCAGCGACATCTCCATGGTCGGTCCGATCGGGGCGTATTTCGCCCGGCAGCGGATTCGCTCGGTCGAGCCGTCATCGAGCGTGACGACGCCGCCACCGCTCCAGGTGCCTGCCAACGGCGCGAACGGGCCGGACTGGGCCTTGCTTTCGAAGTTGGCGATCCCCGCTGCAAACAAAACGGCGGCCGCAATCAGCAGCCGCCGGTTCATGGCGCTACGTCCAGACAGCTTATTGGCGCGATGCTTCCCAGCGCCCGCTGCACGGTATGCCTGCAGATGCTCCATTCCACTTCCCCGATCCGGCGTTGCCGTTGAGTTGACCGTTGGCATATGCACCATTGATCGAAACTTTCACAAGTCCCTCACGGCCGATGGTGCCGGAAACGTTAGCACCGGGCGCGCTGATCTTGCCGTCGGCAACCGTCAGCATCGAGCTTGCGGTGGGCTCGCAGGAACCGGTCTTGGTCACGATCGTGACGTGCCAGTTGCCGTCATAGGGGCCTTGGGCGAAAGCGGGAGCGGCGAGGGGGCCGCTGATCATTGAAGCGACACAGAACGCCGCGATGCGACCAAAACGCATGAATTCCGTCCTTGAACATGTCTGAGATGCTGACGCTTATTCGGACGAAATGTGACAGAAATTTGTTGCAATGCCAGAGTGTAAATTGTTCCTTTTGGAACAATGGTTTATTTGTATTTTGGGTTCCAATTTTCGAAGCAGAATCAAGGCGGCTTCACGTTAAGGGTAAACGTCAGGAGAGACTCGGCGCCGAGGTCGCGAACTGCTCGTCCTGCGTCTTGGCCGGCAGCGCCTTGTGGACCTTGACGTAATCGATCACGTCGGCCAGCAGCTTCAGTCCGAGGGGGGCAAGCGCACGCTCCCAGAGCTCGCGGGCAGTTTCGCCCTTCTTGACGAAGCACCAGTCCTGGGCGGCAATGGCGCCGGCGTCCATGCGGTCGGCGAGGTGATAGATCGTGCCGCCGGCGATCGGATCGCCTTCCTTGATGGTCCATTCCACGGCGGCCTTACCGCGGTGGCGCGGAAGCAGCGAAGGGTGATAGCCGATCCCGCCGAACCTGGCCGCGGCGAGCGCATCCTTACCGATCCGGGCGTGGCTGTGCGCGGTGATGATCAGATCGGTATCGGGGGCGATCTCGGAGGCCACCACCAGCTTCGGATTGGCCTGGACCACGACCTCGATGCCGGCCGCCTTGGCGGCCGCGGCGAGGCGATCCTCGGCATCGGCCACCACGACCCGAACGATCGAGACGCTGTGCTCCCGGAGCATGTTCAGGGTGGTCACGCCGAAATGGCGGGAGCCGACGAGGGTAATGCGCATGGGTTGTCCGATCCGTCTCGCAACTGCGTCATCCCCCGATAACACGTCCGGACGCCGTGTCACCATCCGTGGGGCGATTGCGACGGTTATCAACAATGCGGGGTGTGGGCGGATCGAACCTCGGCCCGCCCGGTGGCGTCCAACACACCGTCCAATGCGGGGGAATGCGATGTCGAAATGGTCAAAATTGATGCTGATGAGCGGGATTACATCGGTGGTGCTGCGCGACCGAGGCACCAAGCCAGGCGCTCGCCATCCTCCGATATGCGCTTCTGGCAGGTGCGCTGATCGGGCTCGTCGGCTCGGTCGTGATGTATGCGCAGGAGCGTTGAAGTTCGCGATTGTTCATGTTGACCCCAACAGGCCGTACTACCGCTACAGCGCCTGCCGCAGGCTACCGCGCAAATAATTCTGCGCTACGGACGAGCGTTGCCGCACGGCCACGATTGCGTAGCAATTGGCTGTCTGCCTGTTCCTGTGTTTCATTTGTAACAAAAGGAAGCCGTCGTTTGCCGTTAGAACGTGGGACACCGGGGCTGGCGACATTTCATTCCGGATCCGTTTTCGAACCCGGCTTTGGCCGCTGGCGTGATCGCCAGCGGCCTTTTCATGCCGCGCATCACGAAATCATCGGATGGTAACGCGTTCTCAACCAGCCCGGTGTATCGACGAATCCGTCGCGGATTTGTATTGCGTACCGCGACACCCAAACTGTCCCGCCGGCGCGGGTGCGCCGCGCGGGCCTTTTCGCCGGGGCCGATTTCATGCCAAGCGCGATTGAGCAGATCGTCGACACCTATGTGCGACTGAAGAACCGTCGCGGCCTCGACCAGCTCATCATGCACAGGCAGCGGCTTGCGGTCGATCTGAAGAGCAGGTCCGGTTTTGATTTCAGCCTGACGATCGGCCAGATCGATGAGGAGATCGCGATCATCGAGGCGGGCCTCAGCCGGCTGAAGTCCGGCGATTCCAACCTGACCGGCACCAGCCAGCCGGGTTGACGCGTTCAGTCGCGCCGTCCGCCGTCGATGACCGTGAACAGCGGCCGCGCCGGGGTCGGCTCCACCAGCAGCTCTTCCACCAGCGCGGTGGCCGCATCGACATATTTGCGCGTCGGCTTGTCGAGGGGGCGCTTCGCTTCGTCGTCGAGCGCCACCTTTGCCGCTTCGACCAGCTTGCGCATGCGCGCCGCATGGTCGTCGCCCGCCGTCAGCGTCGCGCGCGCCAGCGAGCGCAGCACGAACAACTCGCCCTCGAGGCGGAGCAGACGGTCGTTGAGCCTGGTGAGGACGGCGTTGAGGTCGGCCATGGCGGGTGTTCGTCGCGGAGGATACTCCCTGATCTAGCGGCGATCGGTGAACGGAGTGCAAACGCCATTGGCCCAATTGGGGCGATTTCCGACGCCCCACGACATCGCTGATGCCGCCGATGTGAAAGCGCGTGACGTCGCGGATGCATCCTCCCGGCATGGTTCCGACACCATATGGCGGCCTGGGTGGATGTCTGGAGCACATTCGATGCGGTCTGTCCTGGCCCTGGTCCTGCTGATTTTGACATGCGCAGCGGCGGCGGCCGCGCCGGCGCATCACGTCCGCCCGCGGCACCACGGGGTCGTCCGTCCGATAGAGGAGGCGCCCGTGCCGCCCGGCTGGTACAAGTTTCCCGGCCAGCCGGCGATCCCGCCGTCGGAGAACAGGAATCTCGATCCCTCCAATTTCGGTGGCGGTTGATCGCGGCTTCAAACCGTGGTTCTGGCGAGATAGTCGCGCGCGAAGGCGAGATACCAGTCGAGGCAGGCGGGATTGGCCATCGCCTCCTTGTTGATGACCTTCTCGACGGGCTGGCCGAGCAATAGCTTTTTGATCGGCAGCTCCTGCTTCTTGCCCGAGAGCGTGCGCGGGATTTCTGCGACCGCAAAAATCTCGTTCGGCAGGAAGCGCCGCGAGAGGCCGGTCTCGATCGCCTTGTTGATCCTGGCCTGCATCGCGCCGTCGAACGCAACGCCTTCGCGCAACACCACGAACAGCGGCATGTAGCTGTCGCGGCCGAGATATTCGAGGTCAACGACGAGGGAGTCGAGCACCTCGGGCAGCGCCTCGATCGCAGAATAGAGCTCGCTCGTGCCCATGCGCAGGCCGTGCCTGTTGATGGTGGCATCGCTGCGGCCATAGATGATGCAGGATCCGTCCGGATTGACCTTGAGCCAGTCGCCGTGCCGCCACACCGGCCCGCGACCGCTGCCGTCGAAATTGTCTGGATAGGTCTCGAAATAGCTGGAGCGATAGCGCGCATCGCCCTTGTCATTCCAGAAGTAGAGCGGCATCGACGGCATCGGCTCGGTGCAGACAAGCTCGCCGACTTCGTCGATGACGGCGCTGCCCTGTTCGCTGAAAGCTTCCACGGCCGCGCCGAGCAGGCGGCACTGCATCGCGCCCGGCGTCTGCGGCAGTTCGCGGTTGCCGCCGATGAACGCGCCGGCGAAATCAGTGCCGCCGGAGATGTTCGCCCACCAGATGTCGGCCTGCGCATCGCTGCCGTTCGTTTTCGACAGCGCCGCGAAGCGTTCGTTGAACCAGGCCTGCGTGTCGGCGCTGAGGGGCGAGCCGGTCGAGCCGAGGCAGCGCAACCGCGACAGATCGCCTGCGGCGGCGAGATCGATTTTGGCCTTGGCGCAGTTGGCGAAGAACGCCGCGCCTGCGCCGAAGAAGGTCGCTTTCGACTGCGCCACGAAGCGCCACAGCGTGGTCCAGTCCGGCTTGTCCTTTGCGCCGCCGGGGCTGCCGTCGAAGATGCAGCAGGTGGTGCCGCTGAGCAGTCCGCCCACCTGCGAATTCCACATGATCCAGCCGGTCGAGCTGTACCAGTGATAGCGCTCGCCGAAGGAGTTTTGATGATAGGAGCAGCCGATGTCGTTGTGCAGGCCGAGCAGCGCCAGCACCACGATGATGATGCCGCCATGGCCATGCACGATCGGCTTCGGCAGGCCGGTGGTGCCGCTGGAATAGACGACCCAGAGCGGATGATCGAACGGCAGCCACATCGGCTCGAACGCGTCGATCGCCGCGCCGGTCCTTGCGAGAACATCGGAGAGCAGGGCGTCCGGCGCCGCTGCAGCGCCAGCTTCGCTGTGCAGGATGACATGCTCGACCGTCGGCAGCGATCGCCGGAGCGCGGCGACGACGTCGCGCCGTTCGTGCCGCCGGCCGGCATAGGTGACGGCATCGCAGGCGATCAGCACTTTTGGCTCGATCTGCTTGAAACGGTCGATCACGGCGGGGGCGGCCATGTCGGGCGCGCAGACGCTCCAGACCGCGCCGATGCTTGCGGTCGCCAGGAAGGCGATGATGGTCTCGGGGATGTTGGGCAGATAGGCCGCGACGCGGTCGCCGGGCTTGATGCCCTTGTCCTTCAGATGCAAGGCGAGCGCGGCCGCCTTGCGCCGCAGCTCCGGCCAGTTCGTCTCGATCAGCCTGCCGTCTTCGCCACTGCTGACGATCGCGGGCAGGCCGGCGGCATCGGCCGCCTCGACATGCCGGAACACCTGCCGGGCATAGTTGACCTGTGCGCCGGGAAACCAAACCGCACCGGGCATCTTGTGCTTGGTGATCACAGCTGCAAACGGCGTCGGCGACTGCAGATCGTAATAGTCCCAGATGCTGCGCCAGAAGCCATCGAGATCGCGCACCGACCATTGCCGCATCTCCTCGTAGTTCGAGAAGGTGAGGCCGCTCCGCTCGGCGAGCCAGTTGCGGTAGAGGGCGATCTGGGGAACGAAAGGTGCGGCCATTGCGTGTCGACTTCAGTTGCGGGGAAGGCGAGTGTAGCGGGTGCCGCCACGCAGCAAAAGCAACAGTTCTTCTACCCAGCACTGACTGGGGTTGATGGCTTTCGCCAGGACGACCTCGGAGAGGCGGTGGGCACAGGCCTCGCAGAGCTGAGGCACGGATGCGCAATCTGTCGATCAATCTCGATCGTGAGCTCTTTGCCCGACGGACTGCGACGCTGACAAACTGTCTCAGCCTACCACTGCACGCCGGCCCAGCGGCGGCCGAACACCGGCGGCTTCGTCTTCACCGCTTGCCAACCGAAGAAGTGATGCTTGCCCGACCATGTGTGCACCTCACTGTTGCAGACGCGGCATTTGAAGTTGCCGGCGTGCGCTTCGGTGTGCTCCTCCCGGGTCGCGGTGTAGTTCATGCCGCAACCCGCGCAGATGAATTCTTCGGTTGTCCAGATGCTGTTGGCCATTGCACGCAAGCGTTCTTGGAGAGTGTTCTCGGGGACTTGGCCACAAGCCTAGAAGCGGAGATTTGCAGCCGCGTAAACCGGTTCAGGGAAATCCGGTTAACGGATGTTAGCCAAACCCGGTTCCGGTGTCGGGCAAGTGCAAAAGTAGCGCCCGTCAGTCCACCCCATCGTCTCCGTTGAGGGACGGGCCATCGTCCCGGAATGCGCGTTGGGCGCATTCCAGATCCCGGGCCTCGGCTTGACGCCGGATGCGTGGCTGGCAATAACCCGAGGCTGCGCAAGTGTCGGAACCCGCCTCGATGCCGCAAGGAAGGTCGTGCCCGTGAAAAGTCTCCGTCAGCTCCTGACGGGAGAGGACATCATCCAGCTCGTGATCCGGCTCGGCCTGCTCGCCCTGCTGATCATCTGGACCTTGCTGATCATCCGCCCGTTCGTGCCGATCCTGGCCTGGAGTGGCGTGCTCGCGGTCGCGTTCTACCCGGCTTTCAGCTGGGTCGCCAAAATCCTCGGCGGCCGGCCCAAGACCGCAGCAGCGATCCTCACCTTGATCACGCTTGGCATCGTCATTGGCCCCGCGACTTGGCTAGGCATTAGCGCCGTCGACGGTGTGCGCGAGCTGGCACGCCAGCTGGGCACCGGCGATCTCGCGCTCCAGTCGGCGCCGGAGCAGCTCAAGTCGTGGCCGCTCGTCGGCCCGTGGCTCTTTGAGCTCTGGGATCAGGCCTACAACAACATCCGTGCGGTGCTGCGCGAGGTGACGCCATATCTCCAGCCGCTGGCCGGACCGCTGTTGTCGCTCGCGGGCGATGCCGGCGTCGGCACACTGCAGTTCCTGGTCTCGGTGTTCGTGGCGGGCTTTCTGTTTCCGCATGGGCCAAGGTTCGTTGCGGCCGGCCGCGCCTTTTTGGTTCGTATCGTGCCCGAGCAGAGCGAGCACTTCCTGGAGCTTGCGGGTGCGACAATTCGCGCCGTGGCACAAGGCGTGATCGGCGTCGCGATCGTGCAGGCACTGCTGGCCGGCATAGGGTTCAAGCTCGCCGCGGTGCCGAGCGCAGGCCTGCTTGCCTTCATCGTTTTGCTGCTCTCGATCGTTCAGATCGGCGCCTTCCTCGTGCTCCTGCCGGTGATCATCTGGATATGGACCGCCAAGGACGTCACCACCGCGCTGCTGCTCACCGTGTTTCTCGTCCTTGTCGGCTTCGTCGACACCATGTTGAAGCCGCTCGTCATGGGGCGCGGCCTCACCACGCCCTCCATCGTGATCTTCGTCGGCGTGATCGGCGGCACGCTCGCCCACGGCATCATCGGCCTGTTCATCGGGCCGATCATCCTGTCGGTCGCCTGGGAGATGACGATGGCCTGGATCAGGACGGAAGATCGGACGGAGAGCTGAGCTCATCCGCACGGCTGTGGTCTCGGCTGTCGCTGGAACTTGTCTATTCAACTAGACAAGTTACGATGGCTCGATTCTGTTTTTCGATCTACGGCAGCAATGGCGAAATCTTCGAAGCTGGTTGCCGCGAGGCGCGGCAAGGTCTTGTTGGTCAGGCGGCGATCGGACGGCCTGTGGATGTTCCCGGGCGGCCGCAAACGTGCGCGCGAGTCCGAGAAGGACTGCCTGCGGCGGGAGATCAAGGAGGAACTGCCCGAGCTGAAGCTCGGCCGGGTCAGCCTCTGGAAGGAAGTGAAGGTCAGGAACAAGCGCTCCGGCCGCAAGATGAGCGATGCGATCTTCGTAGCCAAGGGCGCCAAGGGCAGGCTCGCGATCGGCGACAAGAAGGAGATCGACCGCGCCGCCTGGCAGAAGCCGCGCGGCATCCGCCTGACGCCGACCTCGCGCTACATTCGCGACCGCCTGTTTCCGAGGAAGCCGCGGCGCACGAAGAAGGATCAGGTTTGATCCTCGATCAGCTCGTTCAGCCGCTATTGCTTGGCTGCGAGCGTGGCGAGACAATGGAGGAGGTAGTCGGTTCGATCTCTGGGGAGTACCTTGTCCAAATCCGCCTTCAAGGCGCATTCGCGCTGTCGCAGTTGCTCGGCCCGGCGCTTTTCAGCGGCTTCCCGGTATTCGGGGGCGACCTTGTTGGGATCAACCAGCGCCTGTGACCGCGCAGCGGTCGCGGCAAACAGTGCGATGGCCGCAATGCAAATGACCTGTTTCAAATAACCCTCCACGAAAAGAGCCTATCCTAGCGCGTGGCGTCCGAATGCTCAAACGGACCAACGGTATGCCCGTTGCGCGCCAGAATCGCTGAATTATCGCAATTCGTGTGAACCAGTTCACATGCGATCGTCGAATTCGCTGCTAACAACACCTATTGCTTGACCAATTCATATTTTGGACGAAACGCCCCAGTGCCGCATCAAGCGCGCTGGGGTTTTTCGTGTCGCCCAGATGTCTGGGGAAGGCTGAATGCATTCGTGAGTTGATCCCGCGAGCTCACCTCCAGCCCAACGGGGCTGCGGCACTTCACCACCGCCCTGCAAACGCACGGAGACGTTCGCGCGGATCGCTGCGCCATTCGGTGACGCTACATCCGAATCGTCCACGAAACCATCTCGCCATGACGCTCTGTGTCGAGAAGCCGATCATCTCGGCAATCTCGGCGAGAGGACGAGAACGATCCTCGATGAGCCGCAGGGCAAGATCGGCGCGTTGGTTGTCAAGAATTTCGGTGAATGTCGTGTGGCAGGCGGCCAGATGGCGGTGAAGGGTCCGCCGGTTGCAGGCCAGGTGCTCGGCTACGCGCTCGATCGAGCAGTCCTTGCTTTGTAACAGCGAACGGACTGTTTCGGCGACCCTGGTGTCCCAGGCCTGGTGCTTCGTGTCCATCGCCTCGACACGGCTTTCCACGTAGCGGGCGAGATCAGGACGGGCCGCTGGAATGGGGCGATCCAGGTCAAGTGCATTGCAAACGATGCCGTCGAAATCGGAATCGAAGACGAGCTCGCAGCCAAAAAACTGTCGATGATGGCGAAGCGTGTGCGGTGCGCTATGCATGAAGTGCACTTCAAGCGGCTGCCACTCGCCGCCGAAGAGGGTGCGGATCGTGCGATCGGCGGTGCCGAGCGCCAGTTCCGTCGCCTGACGGAGAGCGCCGCCGTGGATGAGAAGGGCAATGACGATCACCTGATCGCGGCGTTCAATGATGAGCCGCACGCCTTCATCGTGAATATGTATGAAGCGCGCAAGCGCCTCGAGCGCCGTACCCAGTGTGGCTTGCTCCTGGATAAGGAGTGCGAGCGGCCCAAGATTAGCCAGGCTCCCGCTTTTGGCCATCTGAAGTCCGAAGCTTTCTACGCCTGACTCCTGCGCCGAGATCTCAAGCAGGCGTCGAACCGCTTTCACCGGGACACGCAGATCCGGGCGTTCAAGGCAGTCGGGCGGTAGCTTTGCTCTCTTGAGCATTCGCGCTGGATCGAGGCCGATCGAGCGGGCGACCTTTGCATATTGGGTGAGGGCAGCGCTGCGGACCAGGCCGGGCATTCGCGCGAAATCCCAAATGCCGAAGCGTAGAATACCGGTCATAGGCCGTCAAACCCGGCAGAGCGCCGGGCACGATCGGCATGTCAGCCGCTTGAAAGGGACTTGAGCGCCGGCGCAAATCGTTCGGAGAACGTCGCGGCCCGCGCATCCCTGGCTGCAGAAAGGGAGGCGGAGATGAGTGTTGAACATCCTACGACTGCGACCGCCAGCAATGCCGCGCCGAAAATCAGTCTGCGCATCTGACCCTCCTTCATGGATGTTAACCGAGGGAAGGTTGGGCTGGCTTCTTTTCAGTCTCGCTTCATGCGGGGATCGAAACGGCTTCGTGCACGCGTTCGTGATGGAAGCCGGTGGGCCTCGGGTAGGGCGTGCGTTGCCGCCGCTGACCTGCTCCCCGGGGCAAGAGTTCAGGCCAGCGGCGCAAGAGCCCAGCAGACATATTTTATTGTTTTTCAAAGGCTAGTCAGAGAAGCTGACTCAGGACTGACGGCCAGCGCGATGTTGTGTCGCAGGCGACGCGGGCTGGATGTTCTCTTTTTTCGGCTTCCCAGAAGCCGGGCTGAAGTTCTGGCCCTCGCCGAGCTACATCCGAACTCATGCAATGCAGCATCACGCCGATCTCGGGGCTGCCAGCGCGGTGGCCTCACAGGCCCGCGCCAAATGCCTACTTCATTGCGGCCAACGCTTCCACGACGGGGCGATTGCTTACCCTAATCGTGCCGCCCCCCGGATAGTCCATGTCGATGGTCATCCACAAAGCAGCCGCGAGAACTAGCCCGTAAACGGCGTCGAGCATGGAAAACCGGCGGCCGATACGACCATTGCCGAAACCTATGATGCCAAAGCTGATTGCCGCCGTCCCCAATAGCACCGCCATGATCGGGATAGGCAGATGTCGTCTCGCCATAGCCAGATGCATCGCGTGTAGATCGATGACCTCGTTGATCGGCGGTAGAACGACGGCCATCAAAGGGGCGTTGTCCTGAGTGGCATTGATAGCCGACCTCCACATTCGTTCATGCAAGCCACTCACCTTGGCGAGCAGAGGCTCTATTTGTTCGCGTCCTTCGCGATCGAGCAGTGTGACCCTGTCGGCAGTATACTCCCTGAGTGCAGCTTTCAGTTCGCCGCGTTGAGGTTCGGCGATGGTGTCGGCCCTGAGGTACGCAGTTCCGAGAGCGTTCGCCTCCGTGACGATGAGATCTAGTCGATTGGTAAAGCGCGATGCTGCGCCAGAAAATGCAAAGCCGACCAGGAACGCAACCAGAGCGGCCGTAGATGTGCGAACCAGCGCGATTTGTCGATCAAAGGGCTCATCGGGCTTGCGCTTCACTGAGCCGAGCCAAAAGCCAATCTCGTGAGCGGCGATAATTCCGGCGATCAAACCTGCCGCGACCAACAACTCATTCATCGTGGCCTCACCGCAATCCGGAAGTCAGGATGAAGCGCCGATCAAGCTTCTGTATCGGACGCGCGTTCATCGGGTAGAGCTTCGCGAAACGGACAATATCAGCCTCTGCCGCCTCAATAGGGTGTGTGAGCACCAGCCAGTCGACGGTTTGACTGCACGGCGGCGTCGTCAGGGACCCCTCGTAGTGGTAGAAGGTTCGCTGCTCCGGCAGCAACTTGTTCGGATTAATAGCGGGATCGGCCGCAACCGATGCTCCCTCTTCCTCGGGCATTGTCGAGACGATCTCGTTGAACACGGCGTTGGCCTTACCCGGAATGATGAGCACGCCGAGGACTGCGAGGCCGCCGCTCTCGGCCGCGTGGACGAAGTGCGCTTCCATGGCGAACCGCTTGCCATCGACAAGATGTTCGCTGGGGTGGTGGAAGTGAAATTGTGTGAGCCCGTAGCTGCGCTCGCCTAAACCGAGCGTGCCGCCTCCTGCGACGTTAAGCTGAATGGTATGCCCGTTATTGCTGATCGTGTCGGCTCGCTTGCTCCAATTGATCTTGAGTGACGGCTGCTTCGCGCTGATAGCTCCGGTGATGTCGATGGGGGACTGCTGATCACCCGCCGAGCATGGCGCATCCGCCGCGTCAAGGCTGCCCCACTTGTCGGGTCCGGCGGCTCCCTCGTAAGCCCAATGATGGCTCTCCTCGGCAACGCCAACCGAAGCGCATAGCGGACAAAGCCCCAAACCCGCGAAAAGCGTCAACGCCCGACGACGATGCATGGTGACCTCCTGCAAGGTCGGCCACTCGACCGCGCGGCCGCGAACTTGCAGGAAGCCGACCGCAGCAATCCTTGGAATGGCAGACCAATAATCTCAGTCCGGTTTGGTCGGACGTCGTTGATGACGTTCCAGCCGCAGTCTCTGCGCTCTCATGCGCTTTGTATCCGCATCAAGTTCTTCAATTTTTTCATCAAGCTGCACGCTCTTCGATTTTGGTTCGTCTCCGCCGCGCAGCTTTTCAAGCGCCTTCTCTACAGAGAGTTTGGTTGTTTCGGCCATGCTGACCTCACTCGTAGCGCTTTCTGACTATCTCGATGCCATCGCGCGCCCCGTCGCGAAACTTGCGTTGATTTAGATCAAGACAACTGACGGAAAAGGCGAGTTGGCGAAGCGCCATTTCGGCGGCCACTTTCGGAAGTCGATGCACACATTCAACGAACCGAGCGATGATTGGGAAGTCGCAGCTTTCATGAACGCCAGCCGCTTCCTTGTCAGAGCCGCGTCATGATGCGCCGGCACCGAACTAACAGGAAGCGGTAGCGGTTGATGATGCACCGCCGACGGCTGAGGCGTTGAACGACAGGGCCCGCCTGTAACGCTGGCGGGCTCATCACAGCGACACGAAGAATTGCCAAGCGATCGACAGCACCACGATCACTAGCACGGCGTAGACGGTTCTGCGGCTGATACGGTTCATTCTGGAACCTCATATCGAATGCCACGCGCCCTCGGGGTCGTTCTCCGCGAACCACGTCTCTGCGGCATCCCTGGTTGGCTCCGCTCTGGGCAGCGCGGCAATGTATTGTTCGGCATCGAGCTGCGTCACCAGCTTGCGCCCGCCAACTCGATTAAATCCTCAAAAGGCCGCCCCCAGCCTTTGCTCACGATACCCGGGCCTATTTAGGAGGCACTCGGACAAAGCCAGGTCTACCCGCCCTTCTTCTTGGCGGCGCCGCCGCCTTGTCCCTTGCAGCCATTTGGGAAGCACCGATTCTTCGGGCTCTCCGCGCCGAAGGGCTTGCCGTCCATCTTCGAAGCGAATGCGCTCTTCGTAAACGTCGTTGCAGGGATTGTTAGACTCAGCGCAGCAAGAGCAACGACAGCCAAGGATAGAACCACATATTTGGTCATATTTCCCTCCGCTCAACAGTCTCGTCCATATGAGAGCTTAGTAAAGGAAGAGGCGCCTTGCCAGCCGCGGCCAGGGCGATCATCCGCACCTGTGATGCTGGGTGCGGAGCTTGGTCCGATCTCCGATGATAGCCTGATGCTCAGAGTCCCGCCGGTTCACGCTGGCGAGCCATTCTACGGCATCCCACTTCTGGGTGTATCTTTGCTAATCGGCTGTGCTGCCGCTCTTGGCCTTGGACGACTTCTTCACCGCCGGCTTCACCGTCGGCTTGGCCGGCGCGGCCGACCTCTTCGACGCATCATCGCCGCGGGCAGTTCCCCACGGATCGACCGGCTTCTGGTCCGGAACATTGCTGAGAGAGTGTTGATAGGCGCGCTCAGCC
>JAEWFG010000129.1 GCA_023388935.1 Pseudomonadota bacterium
TCCGCGCGATGTCGGATGCCCATCCGCATGGTGTTTCCGGTCAGATCAATCGGCACTGGCGGCGTGTCGGTCGTCTGATAGACAAAGCCGCGAATGAAGTCGGCGTCGTTCTCGCAGGTGATGTTGACGATGGCCATCAGCGCCCTTTGTGCGTTGGAGCCTTGCTGGTGCTGCGGACCTTGACGAATGGTTCTTTCAGCGTTTCGCCGCCGACCTTGACGCCGAGCATGTCGAAAACCTGCTGCAACGCCGCGTCGGTCTGATTGCCCTGGTCGTCGCGCGGCCAGTCCGATGCCGGGCCGCCCGTGCAGAATGCGACGTAGCCCTCGTCGTCGGCGGGGACGATCACCTGCCGCGCGCTGGAAAATATCCGGCCGTCTTCCGCGATCCAGTACCAGGTGAGCGGCGTGTAAATGCGCCTGTCAAACATACTGTCCTCCCGAGGATGTCACGCCAGCGACCGTGCCCGGATAGTAATTGATGCCGCCGCCGTTGCTGTCGATCACGCCGTTCATCTGGGCGAGGTAGCGCGTGCCGCTGACGTTCGCCGCCCCGGCGATGCTGTTCCAGAACAGGTTGCCCTGCGCGGCGTGGCTCGAAATATGGAAGTAGCCGACGCTGATCGCAGCGGTGATGTTGTACGTTGGCTTGTCGAGACCATTGACGCCGCAGACGCCAGTCATGTTGCAGTAAGCGTGAGCGCCAGTGCCGAGCGCATTGCCCGGTGCGCTGCCGCTGAGAATGATGTTCGCACGCGGCACAATGGTCGCGCCGCCGCTGACGTTCATGTGCGACCCGGAGCACAGGCCAAACTCCATGTTGCCGATGCCGAGGCGCGAGGCGTAGCCGAGGTTGATGCCGCACAGATTGTCGCTGTTGGTCATCGGGTTGCCATTCGACGTGAGCTTGAAGCCGTCGATGAACTGGACGGCAATGTAGCTTCCGATGCACGCCGAGCGATCAACGCCAGTCACGGTGACATTGGCCGGGCTGGCCGAATTGCCTGCCCACGACACGCTGCCGCTGCCGCCGGGCGACGGCAGTACCCAGTAGGGATAGCTCGCGCTGTCAGCGACGTGGACCGAGACGCCGTAGCCATTCAGATTGAACTTGTTGATCTCGTTCGACGCGCGCTGCAGCGTCTTGAACGGGCCATGGTTGGGCGCGGTGAAGACCGCCGCGCTGCCGTCATAGTTCGTGTCGTCGCCGGTCGCGTAGTTGACATAGAAGTTGGTCGCCGCGAGCAGATAGACCGGCCCGCCGCCCGCATAGGACGACGACCACACCAGCTGGAAGTTCGCGCCGTCGTACACGAAGGCGACGATTGCGCCCTGCTTCAACTCCTTCGCGGTGAGCTGGGTGCCATCGACGTGAACGATTGGCTTCGGCCCCATCGCATTGATGTTGAGCGTCGAGGCACCAGTGTTCGTGTTACCAATCTTGACGACCGCCGTCATGTATTTGAAGTAAGCGGACGGCGCTGGCGTCTGCGTGATCTGATACTGGTTGGTGGTGCCAGCATCATCATCTGACCATAGCAGCGTGCTCTGCACCGACTTGGCCAGCTGGTGCAGATCGGAATTGCTTGGTGTGAGCAGACCCGCGTCGGCGATCAGGTTGACGATCTCGCGCTGCGGATACTCAATCGACGCCGCTGGCGGGATCGAGCCCTGCGTGCCGGTGGCGGGATTGCCGTTGATGTAGGCGGCGTTCGTGTCGGAAACGCCGTAGGGTTGATTATACTGAATTGTCGCCTCCCACCTGACTGCGCGACCGTCGCTTGGCCCAGCCAGCTTTGGCCGCAAGTCTGCGCTTCATGCGATGCTGATCGGACGAATTGGTTTGTTTGATCTGGGCGCGGAATTGAGGGTCAGCCCATCGGGCTATTGCTGCCGCTGAGCGCTTCGCTCTACTCTCCGGTGTGGCGTCGGTCGCCGCCCTTCCGACCAGAACGCGCTCGCGATATTCCGGTCGCAGCCAATGGACTTTGGATCGCTCGCTGTGCTGGCTTCGCAAGCCTTCATCGGCCCACGTTTGCTTGTTGCTCTCGGCAATCTTCCGTCGCTGCTGCTCGCTCTTGGCGTAGCCCTTCGAGCCGCCTTCACCACCGGGCCAGTAATTCCAAAGCAGATCTGGCGGGAACGACGCTATCGTCGCGATCTCTGCTTGAAATGCGGCCTCATGATCGAGACCGGAAATCAAGATGCACTCTTCGATCTCGGCTCCCGCAAGCCATGCTTTGGTGAGGCGGTTATAGAAGTCGCTCGCCTGCACCAGCTCGCCTGCCGCACGCCTACGCGCGATGCTTCTGACGATGCGCATGTGCGTGCGTGCGCGACCACCCGTTCCCTTGCCGACATAGCGGATCACGCCATCGACAACGATAGCGTAGACGTAGGCTGTCATTTTTGTGCTGGTTGGCTAAGGCGTGCCCGCCATCGGGTCGCCTGGCGTCAAGCCGGAATAGTCGTAGACAATCTCGGTGTGCGCTGGCTTCCAGCGCGCGAGGATGCACTCAAGGTCTTGGGCGTGACCGATGCGCAGGTGCGGATCGACGCCGCACTGTCCGCTCGCGCACCTGAACCATTGCAGGTCGGCCTCGTGGACGTGAACCGTCCAGTAGTAGCGGTTCTCGGGCGGGCCGAGGCCGTAGTTCGGCCACTCGCTCAGCTCGCCATCCTGGACCGGGGTGCCGTTCGGATTGATGATCGGGCGGCCCCACTGATCCTGCATGAAGGTGCCGTCGCCGTAGACGCGACCATCGCCGCAGCAGTCGATGCCGACCATGAATGGCCGATACTCGGTGATGGTGATCGTGTAGCCGAGGAAGGCGGCGAAGTTGATGTAGAACTCGCGCGACTGCGAGCCGTACAGCGTCATGCGTGCGACCAGGGCGGCCTGGCGCTGGGCGATGGTCTGCGGCGCGGTGTAGCAGGGATCGGGCAGGCCCCAGTTGCGCTCCCAGTCGGGCAACAGCTCGACCGTCTTGGGCGGGTCGCTCTCGGTCTCCAGGAGATCGGCGGCGCGCCCGTCGACGTAGCCCCAATAGTTGTTCAGCCCATCGCAGGCCTGCCAGAGCACGCTATCGATGGAATGCTTCGGCCAGGCCTGGCCCTGCGGCAGCAATTCGAGGAAGGCATCGCGATAGTCGCTTCCGGCACGGCGGATATGCCGGTCGCTCATCAGCGCACTCCTATTCGTAAAGGATTGTCCCGAGCACCGCCATGCTGCCGATGTTGGGCATGACGAAGTCGTCGTTGGTGACGAGATCGAACGAGATTACGCTCGGGGCCTGCATGATCGCTGCGCTGATCCAGGCCGAATAGATCGTCTGACCAGGCGCGGCCATCCGGAACAGCATGTCCTGGAGCTGCGCCTCGATCTCGGCCTTGCATTCGTCGGTGTTCGGGTTGAGGCCCGCTATCGTGAGGTCGACGAACGACTTGATCGGCGCGGCGACAAAGCAGTCCTTCACGGTCACGGGCCGCATCTTGTCGATATAGGCTCCGACTGCGGCGATGTCCTGCGGCAGCGGGAAACCGTCGTTGTCAGCGCGCAGGTCGTCCATCGTAAAGCGCACGGTCATGGTGCCGATGCCTTGCTCGACAGCGGCCCAGGCCCGCGTGACGCCAGGGACCGCCAAGGCCCACGAGACATAGTCGGCTTGCGCGCCGCCCATCGGCGGGTTGCGGATGCGCTGAAGAATGCGGGCGCGCAGCTCGTCGTCGGTCTCGGTGTCGGTCCCTCCCGTCACATCATAGGCGATGGCCGTGCTGCTGACGCCAGGGATTGTCGGCGACATCGCGAGCGAGGTGCCGTCCGGAAGGTTGCCGAACGAGCCTGCATCGACCGCACGGATATTGCCGGTCACTGGCGCCGTCGCCGAGGTGGTGATGTCCTCAAGGGTTTCGAACGTCACAACGCTGTTCGCCGAAGCGAAATTGATCGGCAAGCCGACCGCGCTCTGCAACTGCGTCCCGGTCGGGATCACGGTGCCATCGACGAGGCCCTGGAACTGAGCCGTACCGGTGGAGAGCGTCGCCATCTTGCGGCCGGTCGAGCCGTCCGCGTTGACCAGCCAGATCTGCCCGTGCCTATCGAGCCATTCGGTCTCGGCGGTGTCGGGCAAGAGCTGCAGCGACAGCCAGTCGACATATTGCAGCGTCAGGTGACAGAGCGCGCCCTGGTTATCCGAAAGAACCCGCAGTACGCTGTTCGGAACGTTGGCATCCGCTCCGGGCAAAGAAGCGTTGACCGCATCGCGCACGAGTTCGCGCACCGCGCGCAATGTCGGCGTTGACCATGGCATGTCGCTGTTTCGCTGTTAGGAGGTTTGCATTGCGTCCCAGAGGACGGCGTAGCGAAGTTCGATTTCAGGAAGGGGCCCGCGATAGATGCGGAGCAGAGCATCGACGCGCTGCTTATCGACGCGCGTCACCCACACATCGAAGCCCGAGCAAATCTTGCGGTCAACGAAAGGCTGGATCGCGGCGGCGATGTAGTTCTCGACCATCACCAGCGTCGAACCCTGCCGCGCCTGGGCCGGTGTGATCTTGGAGCGGCGCAGCAGCCACAGCTTGGAGCCGATGTCCCATCCGCGCCAGATCGCCTGCGCGTCCATATCGCCCCACCAGCCCATCCGATCATTGGAGTCCGGGTCGGGCATGATGTCGTTCGGGCCAGCGAGCGCGTTGGTGCCGAGCGCGACGATGATCGCGGTGGCGAGCGCCTGGGTGTCGTCGAGCGTGCCATCCGGCAGCAGCGACCAGTCGACCGTGACGGAATACTGCGGGAAGACGTTGTTCTGGACCAGCCGGATGTCAGGGACGTTATAGCCCGCTGGCATCGTTCTTCACCCGATCTTGCCGAGGGAGTTGACGCACGGGCCCGATAGCGTGACCAGGTAATCGAACGATGCCTTGCCTGCCTCCGCGCCGACATAGACCTGCTTATCGGTATGGCAATGCAGGTACGTGTTGCCATCGGCGAGCGCGAGGTGGCACTGGTTGCCGCCCATCCGCGTCTTGTCCTTGGTGACCTCGACGAACAGCGGCGATTTCTGGCCGTCCTTGTAGAGCGCCTGCTGGCCTTTGTTCTGCTGCTGGCCGCCCTGCTGGCCGCCGCCCGAGGAGCCGCCACCTCCGCTGCCTGCATCTAAGAGCGTCGCCCTCGGCAGTCGTTTGCCATCGGGCATCAACTCGCCTTCTCTCGCTTGGCCGCCGCCCTGCTGCTGCGTGTTGTTGCTCTCGCTGTCCTGCTGCACCAGGTGCATGCGGACGATCTTGTCCTGCGGCGCGGTCCAGAAGCCACCATCCTGCGACAGATGGAATTGCTGCTTGTCGCCGCGCCCGCGAAACATCGCGGTGTCGCCTTTTTCCAGCTTGAACATCCGGTGGCGGCGATCATCCATCGAGGCTGCGACCGGGAACGAGCGGCTGCCGCCGATGAAGGCCGAGAAGTGTTCCGCGCTCGCCTTGATCTTGCCCATGGCGTCCTTTTCCGCGTCGAAGACGACGGAGGTAAAGCCATAGTTCTGCGGGGCCTCGACGCCGCTGCGCGTCTCGTTGGCCATGAAGTTTCCGCCCATCTCCTGCAGCAGCTTGCTGTCATCGACCTGATCGACGACGCCGCGAGCACCGCCAGCGGAATAGCCACGGAGCGAGCTGTTCAACGGTGTGGCTCGATGCATTTCAGACGCTCCCGTTATCCGCCGACGCTGTAGCTCGGCTGGCCGTTCAGCCACTCAGGATCGACGCAGTTGAGCACCGTGATGCTGCCCTTCTTGTCGTCCTGGGTGAAAATCACCTGCTGGATGGCCAGCTCGGTGTCGAGCATCGCCATCGGCGAATAGACGTGGACGTGCTCACCTTCCTGCCAGAGCGCCACGCCTTCGCGCAGCCAGCCTTGGACGGTGATGGTCGCCTGGATGTGCGTGCCGTCGTGCCACATCTTCTCGTAATTGGCCCGCGACTGCATCTCGCCTTGCGACTTGACGGACTCCTCAATCGGCGTGATCAGCTTGCTGTAGAGGACGTTGCCGACGCCCGTGGACGCCGTCGCCGTCTGCTCGCTGGCGTCGGTGCCGTTGTGATCGTCGCTGCCCTGCGAGCTGCCGTGCACGTCGTACTGTTCGAACACCATCGTGCTGTCGATGATGCACTGACACGACAGGATGTTTTTGCCCTCGATCAGCCCGGCAACGCTGGGCGAGGTATGCAGGCCGATCAGCAGGAAGTTGCCGAAGGCATCGCAGGCCAGCCGCGCGCCGCGATCCCGCGCGATGCGCTCCATGAAATCCCAGACCGGCTCGCCCTTGTTGTTCTGCAGCTTGTCAAAGGGCGTCAGATCGAGCTGGCCGATGGTCTTGACGCCGACGCCGTAGGGGGCCCAGACCTCCTGCGCGATCTGCGCAAGGTTCTTGTTGTCGAAGCTGCCGGTCTTGGTATCGACGCTGCTCTTGCCGCCGTTTGCGGTGTAGCTCTTGCCCACCAGCATGACGCCATGGCTGAAGGCGTCATAGGCGACCTGGCGGACTTCGATGAAGCCGGTGATTGCCAGGAAACCCGCGAGATAGACGCTGCAATGATCGCCAGGCTGAACTGCAGCTTCTGCCAATCGGGAAACGGGCCGCCCTGTTTGAAGACCGGGTCGCGCTCGGCCGCGCTGAACTGGAAATAGGCGTAGGAGTCGCCCCAGTTGCGCCGGACCATGACGAATTCCCAGTCCTCGAACTTCAGCCCGTTGACGACGAGGACGGCAGTCTCCTGTGGCTTTGGCATCGATCAGGCCGATAAGGCTTCGCCGAGCATCGGACAGAAGGCGGGATGCACGACCTTGTTCTCGGCGCGCAGCTCGTCGGCGCGCGAGGCGTCGCTATAGAGCTTGTACGCCATGACTAGGCTCGGCAGCGGCTTGAAGAACTGATAGCTCAGCATGCGCGGCAGCGGCAGCGCGGTTTGCACCAGGTGATTGGTGATCGCGCCGTGCAGCGTGATCAGCGCCTGGAACGTCATCTGATCCATATCGTCGGCGGCGATCTCCTCGGCGTCCTGGAACGGCTGAAACAGCGCGGCCTTGATCGCATCGACCTGCTGGCGGCTGACGAACGTCGTGCCCGCCAAGATGTAGCCCTCGGTCGCCAGGCAAAGGCGGATGCCAGCGTTCTGGAGCAGCACCGCGCCGAGCGAGACCGGTTGCTCCTGCTCGATCTGGCTTCGCACCGTTTCGAGCTGCTGCCAGGTAATGCCCGCCTGGCGCGCCTGGTCGAAGCAGTTGTCGAGCGGCGGGCCCATCGCGTCATCGATCAGGAGCTTGTACGCATTCACCCGCGTGTCGCCGATGGCCGTCCTGGCATCGAGACCTGCATGACCCTTGGCCGGGACGAACGACAGCAAGAGCGCCAGCATCCGGTCGACGAGCGGTGCGGCCTCGTTCGCATCAGTGCGCTTCATGCTTCAATCGCTCCCGTTCCGATGGACGGCGACGGCGGCGCAAGCGAGCGCTGCACCTGGTCGCGCACGGCCTGCGAGGCGTTCGCGACCGTCGCCTGGGTGTCCTCTTGACCGGGATCGAACAGCGGGTCGATGCCGTACTCGACGAACGTGATGTCGAACGTGCAGAAGCCGCCGAAGCGCTCTTCTTCCGTCATCCGATATCTCGTCACCACCACGGTTTGCGGCGGCTGCGTCGAAAGCTGCAAGATGCCGGGGCCTTCGGTTTCCAGCGCGTCGATCAACCGGTCGCGCACCTTGCGGTAGTCGGTGCGGTACAGATCGTCATCGTCGCGGGAATAAACGATGCAGTAGGCGCGGACGGTGAACTCGCGCGCCATGCGCCCCATGTCCTCGGCATAGGGGTATTCTTTCTTCGGAAACTGATGTTCGACGATGCGACGCCCGCCCTCGCGGCTGTTGGCCTCGCAGTGGAACGGCGCGTTGTTATAGGTCGCGCGCACCCAGTCATCACGCCAGCTCGGCTTGTTCGGCGTGATTTCAAAGATGGTGGTCATATCGACAGCGTCTCCGGACCCCTACGGGCGGGCTCCATCTGGGTTTGCCGATTGATCTCAACGTCCTTGAAGATGCCGCCGCCTTGCGCGCCGACCTTGGTGCCCTTCGGCGCCTTCACATCGACGCTGATCTTGCCCGAGCCCTCGACCTTGTTGGCAGCGGCCATCTTTCGGTCGAGCTGTTCGCGCGCAAACCGCGCGCTGTCGGCGAGGGAGAAATCGACGCCGCCGCGTCGGCCCTCCCAATAATTGTAGACCTCGCTGTAACCGGGGACGCGCCCCGGCAGCCTCGCGCCTGGATCGGACGCCATGCCCTGATTGGTGCGACCCTTGATGTAGTCGCTGCCGCCGACCGCTTCGGCCAGGTTCTTGTCGAACTGCGCCCGCTCATTTTCGCTGACGGGTCGCGTGATCCCTTTATTGATTGGGCCGTAGAAGCCGCTGCGCAATTCCCGGCCAATCGAATAGCCCGGCACCTTCTGCCGCACCATCTGCACGCGGTTCATCAGTGCTTCGACAGTCGGAGTGCCACCGCCCTCCGATTTCATCATTCTGTAGAGCAGGTCTTTGGTGGCGGGGTCCTTGTTGACTTCCGCCATCATCGCAGCGCGTTCGTTGCTGCCGCCACCGCCATGCGCGCCATCTGCCGCCGCTGGCGTGTCGCCCGCGCCCGCGCCCGTGCCGGGACCTGCGACCTGCCCATTCGGCGTGCCGCCGCGACGGAACGAGTAACCTTTCAGCGCGAACTGGGACTCGAACCCGCGTCCCTGGTTGCCGCCAAGCCCGGTGAACGTCCCGGCCTTCCGGTTGATGTCTTCAACGATGGTGACGTGGCTGCCGGTTTGTCCGGTTCGCACGCCGCGATCCGCGACCGCGATGTCGCCAGGTTGCACGTCTCCCGGCGCGACCGGGGTGCCCCAGTTGCGCCAATTCGATGCGACGGCGGCGCCCCTCGGTGGCGTACCGCCGACCGACTTGACGACGGACGCAGCGAACTCGCCGCACCAGCTGCCCGCCTTGGGATAGCCCTGCGAGCGCATGAAGCTCTCGACGGCTCCAGGGCCGCCGTGCAGCGCGACGGAGCGCGCTTTCGCCAGGATGTCGGATGGCACGCTGGGATCGCCTGCGGGGCCGCTCTGCGGGCCGCCTGTCGAGCCGCCCGTGTCGCTGCCATAGGGCGAACCACCGCCGCCGCCGTAACCGCCCGAGCCGCTGCCGCCGTAACTGGCCGAGCCGCCGCCGCCGAAGCCGCGCCCGCCGCCGAACGGACCGTAACCGCCGCCGCCGCCATAGTTGAAGCCCTGCCTGCCGCACGTGGTGAACGAGGCATTCTGCAGCAGCGGATTTCTGCCGCCGCCGTCGCCGCCCGTGTAGCTCATGGGCGAGTAGCCCTGGGCCTTGAGCGCGTCGATCAGCGCGTCGTTCGACTCCTTCAGCTTCTTCTGCGCCTCGGTGTTGTCCTCGGTCGTCTTCTTCTGCTCCTCGGCCTGCGGCGTGCCGAGCTGCAGCGGACCCCGCAATTTGCCGAACGTGTCCTGGATCGACTTTTTGGCCTCGTCAGGCTTGGCCAGCTCGTAGTTCTTCTTCAGCCACTCGTGGATTTCCTTGCTGACCTCCAGGAACACCTTCGCCGCCTTGATCGCGGGGTCGAGGAATGGCGCTTTTAGCTCCTCGACGATGTCGGACCATTCCGAGCTGATGTCGCCCGTGATGTTGGCGAACTCGCGCGCCTTGGCGATCCGCTCGTTCTGGATGCGCTGATCTTCCGCCGAGAGCTGGTTGAGGCGTTCCTTCGCCTCCATCGTCTTGTCCCAAAAGTGCGAGGCGAAGGCGTTCGCACGGTTGGTCGCTTCCTGCAGCGTGTAGCCGTTGGCCAGCGCGTTCTTCAGAACGTTGTTGCGGGCCTCGGCGACAGCGTTGTATCGCTCTTCCTCGGTCCTCGCGCGGACGACCTTGTCGAGGAATTCGCGCATGTTCGCCTGCGCCTGCGGCGTCGGGCCCGCCATGTGCAGCAGTTCGTGGCGCAGCGCGCTACCCTGGCGATTAAGGTCGGCAACTGCCTCGGACATCTTGCCGAGATTGGCCTTCGTCTGGTCCGCGCTGACGCCGACAGCCTCGAACTGGCTGATGATGTTTTTCATCGCCGCTGGATCGACGCCGATCTGCTTTGCCGCCTGGCTGATGCCGCGCAGCTCTTCGGCCCACTTCTTCAGCTCGCTGACCTGCCGGGTCATCTCGACGCCGAACAGCGCCAGGCCGCCTGCGCCAGCAACCAGGCCGCCCCGGAAAGCGCCAAGCGCTTTGAACGCATCCCCGAAGCCGCCCGTGACTTCCTTGAAGGCCTTGTTCAGCTCCTCGGTCCCACGCCGCATCTTCTCGTGGGCCTCCTTGACCTGCGGCCCTCCCATCTCCTTCGTTTTCTCGACGATCTTGTCGAGGCCAGCCGACGCGTTGTCGACCAGCGAGACGATAAGCTTCAGCTCCTCCTGTTCGGTGGGCATCAATCGTCGTCTTTCGGGGGCTGCTGTCTGAGGTCCAGCGTCGCGGTGCGCTCAAGGTGAATGCGCACGTCGCTGAACGGCATCGACAGGAACGTTTCTGGGCTGACGTGGTACCAGCGGGCCAGGCGGTAGCAGTCGAGGATGATCTCGTCCTCGTCGCCTACCAGGCCCGTGGATCGGGCAGAAAAAAATTTCGGAGCTTCATCGCGACCGTATTCCAATCGCGGGGATGCATGTCCTCGATGAACGGCGCGAGGATGTCCGAGAGCGCCGCAATCATGTAGGTCATCTTGCGTTCGTCCCAGACCACGTCGCCGTCCTGGTTGATGCGGACCGGATTGCCGTAGCGGTTGATGTCGCCCGCGCGGGGCTCGCGCAGCACCAGCTCCGTGATCTTCTCGCCCTTGTTGTTGTGGATCGGCTTGTTCATCAGCTTGATCTTGAGCGGCCATTCGTCCTGCCACATCGGCGGCAGCTCGGCTGGCGACGCCTCGACCTCGGGGGGCGGCATCGAGCGCGACGGCTTTTCCGCCTGGGGCAGCGGCTCGGCGTCGATGATCTTCGGCGCGGGCCTTTCGTCGATGAAGCCTTCTCGTTTCGCCTGGACGTTCATGCGAGGCTAACCTCCTGGCAGGTCACGCCCTCCCAGCGCACGCGCACCTGGCCATCGCGCGTGTTGTTCTCGAAGCCGCCTTTGCAGGTCCCGCCCGTGAGGATGTACTGCATGTTGTTGGCAAGCTGCGCGACGACGGTCACGTCGGTCTCGGCGAGCAGGTCCTCCAGGTAGAAGCCCGGAAGGGTCGAGAGATCGCCCTCGATGTACGGCACGCGCGGCAGCTCCTGGTAGCCGTGCACGCCGTCCTGGCCTGCGATCATGGTGCGCTCGACCGGCGACGGGCTGACGGTGAAGTTGCCGCGCAGCGCCAATTGCGTCCCATCGACAGTGAGGAACGCAATGCCTGCAATCCTCTGTGCCATTGATCAGTCTCCTTTCGATCTGCCAGCACCGACTGCCGCGCCGATTGGCGCGGTTGTGCAGGCCAGTGATGTGATGGTGGGTTAGGAAGCGCCCGACGCGGCGTTGAACGGCGGCTGCGGCTGGCCGATGATCTGCGTGTCAATTCCGCGGTCGTATTGCAGCCTGAACTGCGCAAGCACGGCAAAGATGCGGAGCTGGTTGATGAGGTCAGGCGGATAGAGCACGTTGACCCGGTTCGGGTCGTTCGGATCGCGCTCGACCAGGAGGTTGCGCTTGAAGTTGACCAGGTCCTCGACCAGGCCGTCGTACATATCCTGCTGGTACTGGTTGATCAGCTCGGCCTTGATGATGCCGGGAGTGACGATGGCCTGGCCCGGACCGAACTTGGTGCCGTCGTTGGCCAGCTTGTGCCTCGGGAATTTCGAGGTGATCGCCGCTTTCTGGTTGCGCAGGAGTTTCGCCAGGGTCGCCAGCGTGGTCATCAGCTCATAGGCGTCATCGGGCTGCCCATAGAGGTTGAGCTGGTAGGTCGTCTGCTCTCGGGCGATCATCGGCTGGCCGTCCGATCCGATCTTCTGGATGGCGATGCCGTTCGAGGCGAGCGAATTCAACTCGATGAAGTCGAACCGCTGATGGATCGGCGCGGGCTTGATCTGGTTGAGCGACAGCGCCTGCAGCGGGCGCGCCGGATCGTTGATGAATGCCCGCTGCGTCTTCGCCGTATAGGCCGCAGCCCATTCGAAGGACGGCGACGGGCTCGCAACCTCGAAACCCATGATGGACTCGACGCCGCTGTTCATGGTGTCGCCGAACGTGAGCAGCGCAGCATAGGTGCCACGCTTGGCCGAGATGACATGGCCGAACAGCTCGCGCTGCCAGCCCCAGCGGCCCTGGTCGGTGAAGCCGTATTCCTGGTCCCACTCGAACAGGGAATTGCTGTCCGTGTACGGCATCGCGACATATTCGAACGGCTCGTCGCCCAGGTTGGTGATCGCGTTCGTGAACAGGGGCGTGCCGGTGCCTCCGGTCAGGAAGCCGCTCGCGGGCAAGGTGATGCCGAGGCCGACCGGGGTCTGCTGACCGCCCGTCGCCCCGTAATAGTTCAGCGAGACGTTGATCTCGTTAGCGTTGATGCTGTTGAAGACCGAGGTGAGCGTCACCGTGCCGGTTGCCGCCGTCGCTGTGACCGGCAACGAGGTGTCGGCGGTGATCGCGTCGGCGATGGCCTGAGCAATCATCGTCGGGGTGTCGGTGGTCAGCACGTTGACCGGGACATAATCGCCTGAGACGTAGAGGTGGATCGTGCCAGCTGCGGTCGGCGAAGCGTCTATGACGATGTCGCCCGAGGCCGCTGACGCGCCGGTCGGTTCGGCCAGCGGCAAGCCCCAGACCTCGTTGGCGAAGTTGTTCGCGAAGAACGACTTGAACATCCGCGCCAGCTCGGAACCTTCTCCGAATTGGGCATCAGCTTGCGCCTGGCTGCCGATGGGGACCGCGATATCAGCGTCGGCGGTGCCGCCCTTCATGACGCCAACCAGCAGAGCGCGCAGATTGATCGTCGGCAGCCCTGCCATGCTGGGATCGACCTCGACCCAATAGAGGGGGACCTTGATGTTTTGAGGAATTTGAGCGAACGAGATGGGCACGGCTATGCCTCCTTGCTTCGAAGCCACGCGAGCCTTCGCGCAGCAGACCACGGTTGACCTTTGGTGAGACTGTTGCCCTTCCAGCGCTCGGCACGTTCCCGCTTTTCTTCTTCCGAATGGATCGGAATGCCGGTCTTCTTTGCTCCGATGCGCTGTTTCGTGTCGTTGCTGTGCGAATGGCCGAGGTGAATTTCGTTTCCAATCATCCGAGCTGACATCTTGCGCCGATGTTCATCGCTCTTAGGCTTGCCCTTGGTAGCCGCAGCGATCTTGGCTCTTTCCTCGTCCGATTTTTGCTGACCGATACGCCCCTTATTGGTCGTGCCGATCATGCGCTGTCGCAACTTATCGCGCGTTTCATCTGAAACAGGCGACCTTCCTTTCGCCGCCTCTCGCATGTTCTGCTTTGCAGTTTCGGTCGCCCGATAGCCAAGGCGCGCAAGCCCGCCACCGGCAGCACGATTCCATCCGATGCCGCGCGTCGGCCGCAATTGCCATTCCAATTTGCGACACACGCTTTTCGGCCCGCGAAATAGGACCTTCCAGCCAAATCCGACCGGGAACGTTCCGTTACGGCGATGTCGCTGTAGTCGTTTCTTCCAATGGCTCGTGATGCCGATATATCCATGCCGCCACAGGCAAATGCATCGTTCATCAAACAGCCAATAAACAACGCACTCGACATCAGCCATTGCTGCTGTCTAAGGCGGTCTCTCTCAGGCGGCGTGCTTCGGCGGCTTGTCCGCGTGCCTAGCTGGTTTCTCTTCCTCGCGCGTGATGTCGCCATCCGCGATCCGCCGCTTCGTGAAGCGATCATCCGGCCACTCCGCGGTGCCTTCCTTGGGAAAGCCACCAGCGTGCGGATGCTTCAGCAGCCGACGCATGGCGTCGTTCTCGGGAGTGACGCGCACGGTTTTCTGCGCCGCCTTGCTGGCTTCCCGCATCTTCTCCAGTCGCTCGTTCATGCGCAGCCCGCGCAGCGATGCCTTGCTAACGGCCATTGCCCTTGCTCCTTTGCTTGAAGTCCCGCTTCGCCTGGAAGCTCGACGGGTCGAACTGATAGGTGGCGTGCAGCTGCTGGCGCTGGTCCATCTCGTCCTGCGTGTCGCCAGGTTTGATGCCGGTCTTAAGATCGATGGTCAGCAGGTCGTCCGGGATGACCGGCGACCAATAGGTGCGGTGACGACAGGTGATGTCGTATTGCACCTCGCCGACAGGCGTTTCGTTGTTGAACGCTGCGTTGCCCCAGACATAGCGGCGGATGCCGCGCTCGATGCTCTCGATCCTGGTGTTATCGGGGTTCTGCTGCCCGGTGCTCGGGTTCATCGTGTCCAGCAGGTTCATGATGTACTCGTCCGGCCACAGCCGGTTCATGATCCGCCAATAGGCAGCGTCGAGCTGCGCCTCCAGCGCGTCCTGGTCGTTATTCGCCGCCAGGACCGAGAAGCCGATGCGCAGAGCGTGAATGAAGCGGACTTCGCCCGCGTTGCCGTCGCCATCGGGCAGCATCGTCTCGTCGATGACGTAGACGCCCAGATAAGGCAGGTACTCGGGCCGCGCGACCAGCATCCTGTTCTTGCGGCAGGTGTAGCTCGCAAAGAAGGGATCGGCCGACACCGCATCGAAGAACACGTTCCGGATGACGTGCGAATAGCTCTGCGTGTCGGTAACGCCCATCACATGACCGTTTCGTACTTGCGGATGGTCAGCATGGTCTGCCCGCCGCCATCACTGACCGCATCGACGATCTGGTATTCGCCCTTCGGCACGTTGTTGCAGTCGACCGGGATGATGACGTGATCGTTCTGCATCGGCAGCACGGCGAACTCGGTCTCGCGAATGTCGAGGATGGTGCGCTGGTCGGAATAGAGCGACCCGTCGAGCGCGGTCACGTCGGTCGAATAGGTGTTGAGGATGCCGCGCCCCGGATAGCTGCCAGCAGACGGCTGCGACTTCAGCGGCACGAACGTGCAATCGACCGCCCAGAAATCGAAGATCGGCGATTGCAGCAAAACGTCGAGGTTTATGGCCATTTCATCGCCTCGCCGACAAGCTTTGTCATCCGGTCAACCAGCTTCTTGAAAAGCTCGGTGCGCAGGATCGGCCGGGTCGATGGTGGCTGGCGGCCCGCGCCACGCAGGCGATACTGTTTCGGCACAGCGACCACGGGCCGGTTCGGCCTGGCGAAGCCGCTTCCGGCCTGCTCATTGCGCGAGCGCGGCCAGATATCGGTCTCGGCCGTTGTCTCGTCCTTGTCGCCGCTGACTTCGATGTTCGGATATTTGCGGCGCATGTCGGTGCGCTGCCAATCGACCAGCTCTTCGGGCATCTGCTTGTGGAGTTCGTCGAGCTGCTTGCCGAAGGTGTCGAACTTCTTCAGGAGTGCGTCCGCGCCTTCGACCTTGATCTCAAACATAGTAGCGCATGTACGCCGACAGCAGCGGCTCAACCATTCCAGCCGCCATGCCGAGGGGCCCAGGACCGCCCATCTTGGCCAGCGCCTGGTTCACGTCGAAAAACTGCACGCGCGACTCGCGGTGCGAGATCGAGCGCACGCCCGCCGTCATCGAGCGCGATTGCCACACCCGCGCGCTCTGAACCAGCAATGCCAGTGCCTGCTTGAGGGCTGGCGGCGCTTCGTCGGGCAGCTCGTATCCGCCCGTGTATGTGACGCGGATCGGCTCGCTCCAGGACGCGTTGAAAAACTGCAGCTTGCCGCTGGCGTTTTCCAACTCATAGGTGCCGCTAAGGTCCGCGCCATCGGGACCGGTGACGGACTGGATGTCGCCATCAGCGACAGGATAGTGGGTGAGAAACACGCGCCCGTTGTCGGTATCGAACGGCTTGGTGTCGCCGCGCCAGGTTTCCTCGACGGTTTCCTTGGCGAAGACGCGGCGGCAGGTCGTTGCGATGATGTCGGAATAGGTCGTGATCCACATCTGCAACAGTTCATCTTCGCTGGTGTCGGTCGAGGAGATGCCGATCAGCGCCTTGATCTCGTCGAGCGACGCCAGGTCGTAGCTGTCCGCGGGTTCAAGCACCTTGATGCTGATGTCAGCCATCGCTTTCCTCGTGATACTGCTCGAACAGCGCGCGGACGTTGATCGACGGGGCCTGGCTGCCATCCGACATGATCGGCGTGATGGCGTAGGCCGCGCGGTCGACTTCCCAACGGACGATGGCCGCGGCGTTCGCTCCGGGCAGTCCGCGCGGCCCTGGCTCGCCGCGCTCGCCCTTCGGCCCCGGCTTGCCCGCGCGACCCGCCGACGCGATCAGCTGCCAGCCGTCGCCTGGGCAGGGCCCCGGATCGTCGCCGCGCGCGACGAACGAGGAGCCGTTGAGCGCCACGATGTTCAGGAACTTGTACGTCTCGCCTTCGCGATAGGTGCCGCAGATCAACGGCATGCTGGCATTGCGCCCGGCAGCCGCGATGCAGGCCCAGTCGCTATGCGGCGGCGGGCGCGCCGTGTCGCACCGGGCCTGATAGGTCGAGCCGTAGTGCGTGATGATATCGCCTTCATAATGCACGGAGCCGTCGGAAAAGGGCCTCGCGGCCTTCAGCTGCCCCGGCGCGCCGTCCTTGCCGTCCTTCCCGTCTTGCCCAGGCTCGCCCTTTTCGCCGCGCTCGCCTCGCTCGCCGCGCGGACCAGGTTCGCCTTGCGGCCCTTCGTTGCCTTGCTCACCCTGGTCGCCTTTTTCGCCTTTTTCGCCATGTTGTCCTCGTTCGCCTTGTTCGCCCCTCTCGCCAGGCTCGCCTTGCGGCCCTTGCTCGCCGCGCTCGCCGAGCGCTCCATCGAGACCGCGCTCGCCTGGCAGGCCACGCTCACCGGGATCGCCGCGCTCGCCTTGATCGCCCTTCTCACCAGCGGGGCCAGGAGGGCCGGGCTCGCCTTGCAGGCCATACTCGCCGGGCTCGCCACGTTCTCCGGGCTCGCCGCGGCCGCCCGGATCGCCCTTCTCACCAGCGGGACCAGGAGGGCCGGGCTCGCCTTGCAGGCCACACTCGCCGGGCTCGCCACGTTCTCCGGGCTCGCCGCGGCCGCCTGGATCGCCCTTCTCACCAGCAGGACCAGGAGGGCCGGGCTCGCCTTGCAGTCCGCGTTGACCAGGAACACCGCGAGCACCGGACTCACCGCGCTCGCCTGGATCGCCTTTCTCACCGGGAGGACCAGGAGGGCCTGGCTCACCGTGCAGTCCGCGTTCGCCAGGATCACCGCGAGCACCGGGCTCACCGCGCTCGCCTGGATCGCCTTTCTCGCCCTGAGGGCCAAGAGGGCCTGGCTCGCCTGGCGCGCCGTCCGCGCCGTTCTTCAGCTCGGCCAGGCGCGCATTGATCAGCTCGGCGAACTCGGCGCGCAGCGTCGCGAGCTGGGCCTTCAGCTCAGTGACGTGGGCCTTGAGATCTGAAACGGTCGCTGCGGCCTGCGCCTCGATCAGGGCCCGCTCGCGCTGCCATTGCCGCTGCTGGGTCTCCAGCACCTGGGCCAGGGCCTCGCGCCAAGCGTCAAGGAGTAAGTCGCCGCCGTCCGATGTGCTCGGTGAGCCTAAATAGGTTTCTGACTTCCCGTTGAATGTCATCGCGGTTGCCTTTTTCGGGCGGGAGCGGTGCCGGTGGTGCCGATGGCGGCGCAGGCGATGCCGGGATTTTGCCCGCAGCGCTCAACGGAACGACTTGCTGCTGCACGCGCGGCTCGTCGCCGAATGGGACGGCGTCGAGGCCCTCTTGCTGACGAGCCTCATTGGGCGCGAAGATGCCGCCCTGGACACCGCGCGCCAGCGCTTCGATGCGGTCCTTCATCGCCGACCGCAGCAATGCTGCCGTATCGAACTCGACATATTCGTCGGGCTGGCCTTTCAGCCCGAACAGCACGCCGATGGCTTCCTCGATGTGGTTGAGGCAAAAGCCGAGGCCCGAAGCGATCCAGCTCTGCATCAGCAGCTCGGTCGAGCCGTAGGTCGAGCCACCGAGACCGAGGATTTGCAGCGGGATGCGGAAGGCGAGCGCGATGTGCTCGTTCGTCAGCTTGAGCATCTCGGCCGTCGCCGCGTCCCTGCCGCCAACCGACCAGGGCTGAACCTTCAGCCCCGCCGTCAGGATCGGCGTGCCGCCCTGGTGCAGGCCCTTGGCCTGGTCGTTCCAGCGGTCGCGCAGCGCCTGGACCTGGTCCTTGTCGAGCACCAGGTCGGTGGACAGCACGGCGCTCGGCCGCGCCTCGTTCAGGTAAAAGGACTGCTGCTGCCTTGCGATGGCGTTGCCGACGCCGATGTCGCCATAGGCGGCGACAATGGGGCTCTCGCCGATCAGCGGGACCGGATAGCGCTGCTTCAGCGTGTGCAGCCGGATGTGGAGCACGTCGCGCATCGGCACCAGGACCGTGGACTCGCCGAGCCGCGCCGAGATCACGTCGTTGCCGTGCAGCTGATAGAAGATTTCGCCGCCGACGGCGATGCGAGGGAACGACTGCTCCGGTTTCATCAGGTGCAGCTCGTCGACCTCGTAGCGGTCGTTCCTCAACGCCAGCGCATAGCAATTGCCGTCGAGATACAGCGACCGGGTCGCGTTCAGCAGGAAATCGCTGATCGACTGATAGTCGTTCGGATGACGCAGCAAGCGGGCGAGTGCCGAGTTCTTGACCCGGTCCCGCCCGCCCTTGCTGTTGAGCCGCCAGTGATCGCCAGGACACATGGCGACGGTTTGCGCATAGGCAGAGACGCAGGCCTCGACCATGGCCGACTGCGCTGACAGCCCGATAGGGTCGTAACCCTTCTGCCACCAGTTCAGATATTCGCCCACGGCAGCAGGAAGCCAGCCGCCCGTGATCGGCAGATGATACGGACCGGGACGGTACTCGCCCTCGGCCGACCGCGAAATCAGCCGATTGAGACGGGTAAGCCAGCTCGCCATCGGCCTGCCATCACTTATTCTGCGCGTTGCGCGCGGGTCGAATAGGTCTGCGGCCTGGCGTGCGGCTTGTCGGCGTCGAGCGCCTTGTCCTCGACCGGCTTGTTGTGCGGATCGGGCGCGCTGCCGTCGTCCTCGTGCTGGAGGATATGCCCACCGCACATCGCGATGTCGTTCTCCTCCTGCGTCGGCGTCGGCTTTCCCTTGGTCCGCGCGGCATATTCAGCACGCGACCTATCGGCGGCCTTCTTGTCCTCCGCGACCGCCTTCTTGGCAGCCTCGGTCTGCGGATCGTCAGCCAGTTTGGTCGTCATCGGAAATCCTCCTCGTTGGGGATGACCGTGCGCTGCACGCCGCAGCGCACGGGTCGCTTGTCACCAGGTGACGGCCTGGGTCCAGGCAACGGTGCCAGCGCGACGCTGGACCCAGTTGAGCGGCATGATCATCCGCAGCGCGAGCGAGTCGGTCTGGAACAGCGAGCGCTGCGGCGCAGCCGCTGCTCCCGCGCCGTCGACCAGGTCCAGAGGAGTGGTGTCCTCCATGTGCAGCGTGGCCTGATCGCTCATCTCCATGCGCGGGGCCTCGCCGCCGACCACGACGAAGTCGGCTGCATCGACCAGGATCAGCGTCTTGGGAGGCACCGTCGCTGAGTCGATGATCGGCACACCGTTCAACGTCCCGGCCTTGATCTCGTCGCGGAACGGGAAGATGCCGGTGTTGGCCGCCGTCAGCATCGAGGCGCGCAGCATGTCGGTCTGGTTGGCAAGCCAGACGAGGTTGCGCGTGTTGCCGAAGGTCTGCACCGAGATGCTGTTGATC
>JAEWFG010000018.1 GCA_023388935.1 Pseudomonadota bacterium
CTTCCCGGTCGGGACCAGGTGGCAAAGTCATAGCTCGCTCTCGTAGCAATTTAGCTCCCACCGCAAGCCTCTCTTTCAGGCTTACGGTTTGCTTGAAACGACGTCGCTTGCCGCTCATGCATTCCTCCCTGAAGAAAAGTGGTCCGGCCGACCGCGTCTCCGCCGGGGCCAGACAAGGCTACCAATTGTGTCCTTGACGACGAAGAAACGCGATCTTTTTCCGTGGATTCCCGATTCCCAGCTGCCAAAGTATAGCGCCCTGACACCCGTCTGCTGGGCCCCAGCATCCGGCCCGGGGGGCTTGGTGATGCTGGGGCCTCCGGACAGGCGTCGCCTCGTGGGACAGAGGCAGCCACCGCACACACACACAAGCAAGCCGGTAACGCGTGGTTCCACCGTTGCTGAAAGTTCCCGTCCCGTCTCGATCAAATAGGCCTCGGAAAGAGCGAGCATCTAAAAACTCGTTAACTGGAGAGAAGTCGCGGGCTCGAGCCCTGGAACAGATGGGGTATTGCCAAATTTTCCCGATTCAGTTGATGGCTGAGAACTGATGGCGCGGCAAAACGATCGGGATGAACCGCCCCAGGTTTGCCGGAGGCTCCAACTCCTGAGAGGATGGAGCCATGACAAGCAAGACAACGAACAAGTTTTCACCCGAGGTCCGGACCGTGCGGTCCGGATGGTTCTGAATCACGCAAGCCAGCACCCCTCGCACTGGGCGGCAGTGACCTCGATTGCGGCCAAGATCGGCTGCACGCCGCAGACGCTTCATGACTGGGTCAAGAAGGCCGAGATCCACAGCGGGCAGCGGACTGGCGTTCCGACCGAGACGGCCGAGAAGCTGAAGGCCTTGGAACGGGAGAACCGCGAGCTTCGGCAGGCCAACGAGACCCTGCGCAAGGCGAGCGCTTATTTTGTTTTGCGATGGCGGAGCTCGACCGCCGGTCCAAGCCAAGATCGCCTTCGTCGACGATCATCGTGGGGCGCATCGGGTCGAGCCGATCTGCAAGGTCTTGCCGATCGCCCCCTCGACCTACCACGCCCATGTCGCCAAGCGGCGCGACCGGCCAGGTTGTCGGCGCGCGCCAGGCAGGACGCGGCCCTGAAGATCGAGGTTCGGCGCGTGTTCGATCAGAACTTCTCCGTCTACGGCGTCCGCAAGGTCTGGCGCCAGCTCAAGCGCGAAGGGTTCGATGTTGCCCGTTGCACGGTGTCGCGGGACATGGGTTTGCAAGGGGCCATCCGCGGCAAAACCGTCAAGACCACGATCAGCGACAAGGCGGCGCCATGCCCGCTGGATCACGTCAATCGCCAGTTCAAGGCGCCACGGCCGAACGTCCTTTGGCTCTCCGACTTCACCCATGTCGCAACCTGGACCGGCTTCGTCTACGTCGCCTTTGTCATCGACGCCTAGTGGAGCAACTTCGTCCGAACCACCATCTTGGCGATCGAAGAGTTCTCCTTGGCAATCATGGCGGAGGCGCGCCGCTGCGCCTCGGCCACTTGACCTTTAAGATATTCCAGCTGCGACAATAGGGAGGCGAGTTCGGTCACTCGACGAATAAGAACGATCACGCGATCACTGTGCATTGAAGCTCCTTGGAACGCTTTTAAAAACTCCTCTTAACCCAATCTCCACGCGGTTTTCGTCAACGTATGTGAATCGATCAAAGATATTTTGCTGGAGATCCGCCGCCCGCGGTGCATTATTCGTTGGTCCCCCACCGAATATCGTAACGGCGCTTCAGGCGACGAGTGGTGGTCTGCGCAGCGTGATGGATGCGATCGAGATCGGCACGCTCGCTCGCCGTTACGTGAAGACGCCAGTCCATGCCGCGGGACTGGCCGCCATCTTTCTCAACTTCGACCGAAAGTACATTCTCGCCTCCGGGATAGCTCCGAATTTCCTGCAGCGCAACGCGCTCCAGATCGGATTTGGAAACAAGCGACTTCATCAATCGTCCGCGCCTAGCGCTCCCTCGGGAAGGGTATTTGAGAGAGTCGAACTGCCGGTAACGAACGAAGTTCCTGAAGGTTAAACGAGGATGAGAGGCCCGCCTGCGCGAACCGGCGGTAGCGAGGAAAAGATGCAGGCCATCTGTCGGCCGAAGGCAACTGGCCAACGGCTTACTTCGGTGAGATTTTATAAACATCGCCGGGCTTGAGGTTGAGCTCCTCGAACGTCCTTCGCTGCTTTTCCGTCATTTGCACGTTCAATAGTTCGGCCGTCCATCCTTCAGGCACGGCTGCGAGAACCAATGTCAGCGCCTGACTCGGCTTAGCCAGCGCAATCCAAATCTCCGTCGCGGGCTCTCCCGCCGACGTATCGTCTGGGGTGACCTCAACGATGGAGAAAGAGTCGCCGAATGATTCCGCCATGATCGCCACAATGGATCTAGGCGTCGTTTGTTGCAATGGGTCCTAGGCCCAAGCCTATTTCGGCGGCCGCAGTTCGGGCGACGACAACCATTGGTCAATATGGGCCCCGGTATCCGCTTGACGTGCCTGCCTAAGAAGCATGTCACGGACCTTGCCGGGAGGCATCGATTTCGCGCGTTCACGAGCTTCTTTTGCAAAGTTCGCCAGGCGCTCTTGGAGAGATGTCGTCTGTTTGACTCGGCGTCTGCGTATCATGGCCAGTCCAATCTGGGTTTGGCCAAGATTAGAAGGAAAGCTTCCGACATTTCCTCATCATAAGTTAGGTGCCGTTCAAAAGAAAAACGCGCTTATCCTATGTTATAGGGAACTTATGCCCTGAGGCCCTTATTGAGCCGTAGGTGCTACGCTTCCGTGTGTAGCCCTGGCTCGCGTCGGCATCAGCCACGTTTGCAGCCTCGTGCGGCCTTGCAGCGGCTTGGGTTAGTCGTTCTGAGGTTTTCCACCTAGCCTCAAGTCGATGGTCTTGAACTTCGCCATCGAACGGAACCGCCATGCACCCTACGGAGATGCTAATCCGCCGGCTGCGGGTCGATACGCATTTGTCCGATGAAGACAGCGACGCTCTCAAAGCGCTCCCCATCCAAATCAAGGAGGTCGAGGACAACACGCCCATCGTGTCGGAAGGTGATCGGCCGGCCAAATGTTGCCTGCTCATCCAGGGATTTGCTTGCCGTTCGAAAGTCGCGGATACGGGACGTCGCCAAATTCTGTCGTTCCATATCCCAGGTGATATCCCGGACCTGCAGAGCCTTTTCCTGCGAACCATGGATCACGACCTTACGACAATGTCTGATGCGACCGTGGGCTTCCTCGACCACACCGCCGTGAATGCACTGATTGATGCGCGCCCATCCATCGGCCGCGCGTTGTGGCGGGAGACCTTGATAGATTCCGCGATTTTCCGCGAATGGATCGTGAATGTCGGGGTGCGCCCCGCCGCGGGAAGAATGGCGCACCTGCTCGCCGAGCTACGCGAGCGCATGGCGTCGGTCGGGCTTACCGAAGACGGAACCTTCAATTTCCCGATCACGCAAAACAAGCTGGCGGAGGCATTAGGTTTGAGTGCCGTGCATGTCAACAGGGTGCTGCAATCCTTCCGGGCGCGGCACATTCTCGACCTGCAAAAGCAGCAGGTGACGATAGCGAATCATGACGCGGTCGTCACCGCAGGCGGATTCGACGATACCTATCTTCACCTCACTAGGAACGTTTGACGCCATGTCTGATTTACAGCCCGTCCAGGATCAAGCCATGCGTTTTTATTTCAAGCAACGGGGAGAGCCAGCCGACGAAGGGATTGAATATCCCGGCGCCGAGGAAGCGTTGCGCCAGGCAACGGACGCTGCGCTTGCGATGGCTAAGGAACAACTCACCGAGGCTTCGAAAGAAATCACGTTGGACGTCTCATCGGAAGATGGGCCGGTCGGATCGGTCACGGTGCGGCTCTCGGTTTCCCGATCAAGCGATTAGCTTGGCAGCAGCCGCCCCCTTCGGCCAAACAAGCTTTTCGCAGATCGATCCGAATAAGGACGCGGCCTGAGCGCCCCGCCAGCGTGAACGGATGGGCCAAGGCGCCATCTGGCGATTGCCGACGATCCATAGAAGAGCGGTCGGGGCTCCCGAGAGTCAATGGCGATGATCCGCGGCGTCGCCCGATGAACAAGGCAGTGGCAAAGCAGCCGTTGGCAGAGCACCGAACGCTAGGCGGAAAGATCCGACAGTACCGATTTCGCGCCTTCTCTCACTATTTGAAGTCGAGGCAGGGGGACCATTCGACGTGGCTGCTAATGCCATTCTTGCCGGAACCGCCGGCAGAAATCGACCGGTCCGATCAATCCACGCGCCGGTCGCAATCCGACGGGCTAGGAACATCGGCCGGCGACGTGTTGATCGGCGTAAAGACCCCGCGGCAGACGATCGCGCCGCCACCTCAGAGGGACCGGACACTGAAACGCACCATCATCACGGTTGCTTGGGTGCTTTTCGCATGCCCCGCTCTCGCCCAGCCGCTCGGCGAGAAAACCGGCGTCAACTCGGCGCTCGGCGTCGCGCCTGCTACGGCCGACTTCGTCAAGGAGGTCGCCATGAGCGACATGTTCGAGCTCGAATCGAGCAAGGTCGCCGAGCAGAAGGGTAATGCGCAGGAGAAGACCTTCGCGCAGCAAATGGTGGCCGACCACACCAAGACCAGTGGCGAGCTGAAGGCCCTCCTCGTCGGCGGCGGCAACGTGCAAGCTACGCTGCCGACCGCGCTCGACAGCTCGCACCAGAGCAAGTTCGATAAGCTCAAGGTCGCTGCGGGCAAGGACTTCAGCTCGGATTACGACTCTTACCAGGTCCGGGCGCACGAGGACGCGGTGTCGTTGTTCGATCGCTACGCCAAGGGCGGCGATAATTCGGCGCTGACGGACTGGGCCGACAAGACGCTGCCGACGCTCAGACATCATCTCGACGTGGCCAACGAGCTTGGCAAGGTGCCGAGCGTCGGTCAGTCCAGGTAGGCGTTCTTGAGGACGCCGTCTCCGGCGACGTCCTCGCGTTTGCAACGATCCGCAACTCCGCGGAGACCATCATGACGTATCGAGACAAGAGTTCAGTATCCCGCCGGCACGTCGTTCAAGCGGCAAGCGCAACGCTTGCTGCAGGTTCGCTGGCATCTTCGCCAGCGAGAGGATACACGTCCATGGCTGAGCAGAAGCTAATTGATCCCGTCACTCGCTTCCCGAAGCCGCATTCAAGAAACAGTCGCAGCCCTGGCCCGGCCTTGCCGGCAAGATGGAGCCACGGCCGGACCATGGCGAGACCAGCTACAAGGGCTCCGGCCGTCTTGCCGGCCGCAAGGCACTGATCACTGGCCGCGATTCCGGCATGGGTCGCGCAGCCGCGAATGCCTCTGCGCGCGAGGGCGCGGATGTTGCCATCAACTATCTGCCGGCAGAGGAACCGGATGCGCAGGAAGTAATCGCGCTGATCAAGAAGGAAGGCCGCAACGGCCTTGCGATCGCCGGAGATCTCAAAGACGAAGCTTCTGCAAGGGGTTGGTCGAGCACGCAGTGCAAGGCCTTGGCGGACTCGACATTATTGTCAACAACGCGGCGCGGCAGCAGACGCGCGCCTCCATCCTCGACGTCTCGTCTGAGGACTTCAACGCGACGATGAAGACCAACATATACGCCCCGCCGGCTCCCCCGCGAGGATGTCGGCCAGCCGGATAGTGTGACCCATGCCGGGTATCTCGCGCAAAGCGGGACACGATTCGACAGCGAACATGTCGGACGCCCAGGACGACAGGATGATCCGTTTCTCGGGGACGGAAAGGGTCTCGTCGTTGAACACGTCGCTGGGAGACGCATAGCGCGCGGCGGGGTGGAAAGAGGGGATTGAGATTGCCAGAATTGGTGCTGGCATTGGTCATCGGTAGCCTTCCTTACGCTCCTTTTCTTTGGACCAAGTTTGAATTGAGGACGGCGGCGGAGCCGCCGTCCGGCTGTAGCTAATGGGTGTTGATGGCAATGCGCTTGACGCCCGACCGCGAGTTCTCCGACTTCGGCAGCGACACGGTCAGAACGCCGTTTTTGAACGACGCCTCGACCTTGTCCTCCTCGACGTCCTCGATCGGGATCCGCCGCTCGAAGGAGCCGTAGGTGCGCTCGGTGAAGTACCTGCCTTCATCGGTCCGCTCCGCCTTCTTCTCGCCGCGGATGCTCAGGACGCCGCCTGCGATCTCGATCTGAACGTCATTCTCCGTCATGCCGGGCAGCTCGGCCGAGACGGTCAGCGACTTCTCGGTCTCGCTGAGCTCGATTTTTGGCCAGCCGAAGTGCCCTTCCATCAAGGGCGCCAGACCGGCGCCGCCGAAGCCGCGGAAGACGTCGTCGAACAGGCGGTTCATCTCGCGGTGAAGCGTCGTGAAGGGATCGTAGCTGCGCGTCGGCGCAAGCTCCTGATTCCGCGACCAGGGAATGAGATCACGAATTGCCATGATGTTCTCCTTCGTTGCGTGCGACAGGGAACGCGGCCCGCATGCGCCAGCCGCGTTCTGACGACGATCATCCGATCGTCGTCAGGCAGCCTTCTTCTGCTCGATCTGTGCCGAGGAAGGGGTGCCGCCTGCGATCTGGATCTTCCGCGGCTTCATGGCCTCGGGCACCTCGCGGACGAGGTCGATGACCAGGAGCCCGTCCCGGAAGAAGGCCTGCTTCACCTGGACGTAGTCGGCCAGGTTGAAGACCCGCCGGAACGGACGCGCGGCGATGCCCTGGTACAGGAATTCGCCGGCCGCCTTGTCGGGCTTCCTGCCCTCGATGGTCAGCGCGTTCTGCTGGGCGGTGACGGTTATGTCGTCGGCGCCGAACCCGGCTACCGCGAGCGTGATCCGGTAATGGTCCTCGCCGGAGCGTTCGATGTTGTAGGGCGGATAGTTGTCCTCGGTTGCTTGGCGCAGCGCGCTGTCGACGAGCCCAGCCAGATGGTCGAAGCCGATTGTGGAGCGCCAGAGGGGCGCGAAGTCGAAGGTGGTTCTCATATCCAAGTCCTCCTAGGAGCAAGATGGTTACAAGACGCGCAAGACGGCTGTCCGAGGACCTGCCGGCCGGCGCCCGAGCCGGACCCGTTAAGGCGTCCGGCACACCGCTCTCGCGGCGAAAAACGACCTAGAAAAACTCAAGGGCGGTTCAAGAGGGCGGTTGAAAATTTTCTGCGCCCGGCGGTCGGACGGCAGCGATTGGTTAACGCGGCTCGCCCTAGGCCTCACTCCCCCAATTCCTCTTGACAGTGTTTTCGCGCCGAATATTTTTTGCCGCGGGATGCTCGCTTCCCGTTTCTCGAACCGCAAAGGACATGAACGATAGTCAGGAGTGGCGACGATGCTCGACGAAGATTTTGCCCGTATCCGCGCGCACCGCAACAACATCCACCGCTATCGCAGCCTGCTGAAGACGCAGCTCTCGGACCTAGAGCGCCAGTTCATCGAACGGCGTCTGTCCGAGGAGACCGCAGCGCTCGAGGCGCTGACTTCCGAAACCTTCCCCCTCGCCTTCACCATGCCCGAAAGGTCGGCCGCGCAGGCGAGCGCGGGGGTGGCGTCATGACTGATGTCAGGGACCTGCTGGTCCGCGGCAGCGAGAAGGTCATCGCCCACTATCGCTTGCTGCTCGCCGGCGCCAAGACCGAGAAGGAGCGAGAACTCTACCTGAGCCGGATCGACCGGGAGCAGCGCCTCCTCGAGCAGCTGCAGGGCGGCTGGCCGAACAGGGTGGCAGCGTAACTCCTCCGGACGGCGAGCGTCTATTTGCAGGCTTCGACGTCGTGCTGAAGCGGCGCGGACGGGGCCGATGGAAGTGGGCCGTGCGCCGCCGAAGGAGAGGTCATCATGTCGGGCTCGGAGTGCAGCCGCGCGGGCGCGAGATACAAGGCCGAGCGCGCTCTGTTTTTCCTGCTTTGCGCAGGTGCGTCGCGGGCGGTGGCCGCAGGAGAGAGGTGGACGGGCTAGGAACCTTGCGCCTCGAAATCCGGTTGTCCGCCTCTCGATCCTCGACGGCGGAGACCTGACTTGGAAAGCACGATCATCGCAGATTTCGACACACGCCGCGAAGCCGAGTTGGACGTGGAGCACGTCGTCCAGGAATGCGACGTTGAGCGAAGCGACGTGTTCGTCCAGCCGGCGGGCGCGGACGCCAAGGATGCCCCCGAGCCGGATGGGCAACAGAAGCTCCAGGGCGCGATCGAGGTGTCCGTGGATTTCCATGGCGTCGATCGTCAGAAGATTGCAGTTGCGCTGAAGAGCGCCGGAGCGAAGTCAGTTTGCGCGAAGTGGAGCGCATTCCTGGTCTCAAGCATCCAGTGACCCCGGACGGGCGGTACTTCGTCGTCCGCGGAAAGCTCTGGCGGATGAGCGATCCGGGCCTGATCGACGCCGAAAAGTCTCGACTCGTAAAGCGATTGATGGATGCGCGCCGCGCGGTGAAGGCAGCCAAGGTCGCCGGCGATCAAGACGTCGAAGCCACGGCGCACCGCCTGGTCGACGAGGTAAAGCGCGATCTGGGAGAGCGTGGACCGGTCTGGTGGAAGGACGGCGCGCCGGACTTCAACCGGCACGCGGTAACGAACACGCCATATGCAGATTGGTACGCGGGGCTCAGGCGGCGACCTTCAGGGAATTGAGACGCTTGCGAAGGAATGCCAACACCGGCGTCAGCAGCCGCACATGGGTTCCGCTCTCGTGCAGATCGAGCCGGCCCTTCTCGACCGCATGCTTGCGGACCGGTGGCCTTCAGCTTGTAGAGGAACGGCGCGTTGACTTTCTCTATATGAACGCGTCCGTCCTGGTCTTTGCGAGCTCGACCAGTCTTGCGGCCGGCGGCTTCTGGGTCGGCAAAGGGGCGTTCGGTAGCGAGCTTCATCGGTAACCCATAGCTGGCACAGTCGGCGTATTCCAATCGAAGTGCGGCCTCACATCGGCGCCTCATCTACGGCAAACTTGGCAGGTGAACGCGACTCAAGATCCGATAAGCGCACGTCGTCAGACCATTGATCCGCGCTCAACGCAACGTTATGGCTGCGGATACCGACGAAGCCGGCCATGCATTTATTTGAAGCCGTCCAGGTATTCCGATCGGAAGCCGGCCAACCTTGGCGTCAATCGCATTCGGAACCCATCGCGTCCTACCGCGTTTCGCTGGCCGTATAGCTTTGCTGGGGAGCGCAGTGATTGCAGAACATGTAGTTCAAGTCGCCATTTATGGGTTGTTCATTTTTTCTGCCGTATTGGCGGCTATGCTGTCCTAAATCGTGATGAACCAAAAAGCGCCGTTAGTGATCATCGATGTGTCGAACCCTGGAGCCTTCTCGGGGAAAGGCAGCATCATTTGTGCTCGAATACACAGATGAGGATGCCGCCTTAAAAGTGGCCCGCAAAATTGCTGAAGAGATCGGACGCTCCGTCACGGTTCGACGAGAGGATATGCGTGTAATCAGTTCGATACCGGCGGTCTCCACCCACTGAAGTCCCGAATGTCAGCATTTGGCGGCAGGTTCAACTGATCGCCGCAGCACATTCTGCGAACTTCTCAGCTGGGGTTTTGAAAGAGGAAGCTCTTTCGTGGCCTTTCTGCCTAGCGATCGTGCTGCGCTTAGCCTGGCTGTACAGGGACGGATCGATGCCACGCGGAAGATACTGGCGCAGCAAATCTGTTGATGTTTTCGTTTGACCCGCGCTGCCAGGGACAGCGAGGGTCACAGAAGTATAAGAAGTGGAACGATGATGCTGGACGTGCGTATTACAGACTTCCGGTAGCTCCAGCCAGAAAGTGAAGCTCGCGGCTTGGCAGTCCCAGCCGGGGCCGCAGCGCGCTCCACCGCTCGCGGTTCCTGAGAGTTAACTGATCCAGGAGAAAGGGGAATGAGTGCAGCATCATTGGTTCAGGTCAAGATGGGTACGGAAGCCCTTGCCCTATGCATTGCCGAAGTCCTGTGTGAGCGCGACCCATCGCTTCTTGCCGCATTCCGGGAGAGAGTAGAAATGCTCTATCACGTTCTCGATGATCGCGGAGACAGTGAAGCGGCGGCAATGGTTAGCGCATTTGGGAGAGCGCTGATTGATCCCGCACGCAAGCCTTTTTGAGTTAGTTTGCATAAGGGTGACCCGCCCGGACGATGGCCCTGGGCGGGTCACGTTGGGCATGAGGCGGTCCCCTTGCCCCTCAAGGACGACCCGCGCGCGACAGCGATGAGGGGCGGCTTGCATTGGAAAGCCGCGCAGCCATCGCTACCTTTGTGTGCGAACTGGTACAACAAATTAAAAGCAATCTGCGAAATGGCAAATATCCTCGATAGGCGCCATCGCGCGTACCCGGCATTTTCCACGCGGCCCAGAGGATCCGCGACCGGGTCGCGGGACTTGAATTGGTGGGGGTCGGGTCCTTTGAGGAGCTGCCATGACCAATCATAGTACCGGCGAAGAGGCGCTGGACTGGTGCAAACGGCACGCCGCGGACGTGCTGGTCACCGACATCAGCCTGCCCGGCAAAGTCGACGGGTGGCAGATCGCGGAGCGCTGCCGCGAGCACAATCCGAACCTGCCGGTCATCTACGCCACAGGCTTTTCGCCGACCACCCCGCATCGAGTGCCGGGCAGCCGCACGCTCATGAAGCCTTACCGCCCTGGAGGTCGTCCGGATGGTGAAGGAGCTCGGCGGATGAGGTGACCCGCGGCCGCCGAGCTTCGGCTCACTTGCGGTCGGGCTGCTTCGCCGGTGGGCCGCTCTTATTTCCCGGCAGACCTTTGATGTTGGAGGTGTCCTGTTGCTGCACCGTCGGGTTCTGCTGGTTCGAGCCCGAACCGACGGTCTCGCCCGGCCTGGCCGCCGGACCGTTCTTGTTGCCAGGCTGACCGGCGACTCCGGCACCGGAGTTCTGCGCGCTCGTCGCGCCGCTGGCGGTCGGAGTCGTGCTCTGAGCGAGTACGGCCGGGCCGGAAAGCGCCAAGGCGAGTACAAGCGCGCTCGCGATGAACCTCATGGGGAATCCTCCTCTGAATCGGTCGGAAGCGCGGATCTCGGCTACCTTGAAGGCCGAACGTCCGGTTGCCTCGCACGTTCCTAGCTTCCGGCAGGTCAGCCCGCTTTCTCAACCACCTTGCTAGGCCGACTTTCGTTGCGGCCTCGCGCTCGGCTTCTTCGCCGCCGCTTCCGTCGGCTTCTTCCCTCGATCGGCATCAGCATCTCCTTCTGGCCGCTCGACGCCTTGCGACCCTTCTTGGCGGGCTTCCCGGCTTTCGCCGGCGCGGCCTCCTGACCCACGCTACGCCGAAGCGCCTCCATCAGGTCGACGACGTTGCCTGCCGTCGGCTTGGACTTCGGCGTGATCGGCTTGCCGACCCGCTTCTGGTCGATGAGGTCGATCAGGCCGGTGTCGTAGTGGTCCTCGAACATCTCCGGCTCGAAGCGGCCCGCCTTCTGGTTCACGATGTGCTTGGCGAGGTCGAGCATGTCCTTCGTGACCTTCACGTCCTGGATCTCGTCGAAATACTCCTGCTCGCTCAGCACCTCATATGGGTACCGCAGCAGCGTGCCGACCAGGCCCTTGTCCATCGCATCGAGCGCGATGATGTGCTCGCGGTTGGTCAGCACCACGCGCCCGACCTAGTTCATCTCGCGGATGGTCTCGCGGATCACTGCGAAAGCGTCGTGCCCGACCTTGCCGTCAGGCCTGATGTAGTAGGGGCGGATCAAATAGCGCGGGTCGATGTCGGACTTGTCGACGAACTCGTCGATCTCGATGGTGCGCGTGGACTCGAGCGCGATCTCCTCAAGCTCCTCCTTGGTGATCTCGATGAATTGGTCCTTCTCGAGCTGGTAGCCCTTGACGACGTCCTCGTTGGCCACCTCGTCGCCGGTGTCCGCGTCGACCTTCAGGTACTTGATGCGATGGCCGGTCTGCCGGTTGAGCTGGTCGAAGGAGATCTTCTCGCTCTCCGACGTCGCCGGTTAGAGCGCCACCGGGCAGGTGACGAGCGACAGACGCAGAAAACCCTTCCAGACTCCGGATACTGAGGTGCCGGATTCAAGACGAACCAGTGGCCAGGGTTCCGACATCGGGATCACCCGTCGCAGATGATTTTTTGCCTTTTCGACCTTCCACGGACTGGACTTCATTGTTCATGCTATGTTCTATTCGTGGCATGACCGACCGACCCGCGAGCTGGCGCATGCCGACCCCGAAGCAGATGGAAAAGCTGGCCGCCGTCGGCAAAAACGCTCCAGGGCAGCCGATCGGCCCGGCTGACGATCTGCCCGCGGAATACTGGGAGGCCCTCCTACGGGACGCTCCCGCCGACGACAGACGGTCCGGCCCCGGCATGCGGATGCGGCGGCTCGCCGACGTGCCGCGGCACGTGCTGCGGGTCTCCTGCCGCCGCTGCGGGCGGATCGTCGAGATCCAGAAGGCCGACGCTACACGCCTATACGGCCCGCAGGCGCTCTGGAAGGGCGTCGGGCAGAGGTTGCTCGACAACACCTGCCAGGCGCGGACCGGTAGGCTCGAGGAGGACGGCTGCTGGCCTGCGTTCGAGTAGTCGCCGGCGCGACCGGAACTAGGCGCTGCCATGGCACCGAAGCATCATCCGACGCCCCTTAGCCCTACTTTCCCAACTGAGGGATAACGAGCCAAAATATTCCTTGTTTATCAAGGGCAATGGCCAAAAGGTCT
>JAEWFG010000152.1 GCA_023388935.1 Pseudomonadota bacterium
CCGCCGCAGTCGCCCGGCGTGCGCGGCTTCCGCGATATCACTGCCGACGCGAACGATCTCGGCGGCGCCGCCGCGCAGGCCAACCGCGCCGCGCGCCGCACCTATGCCAACGTGCCCTCGCCCTCGCCGGAATTCGACCGGCTGGAGCCGAGCCTGGAAAACCGCGCCGGCGAGCAGGACGCGCCTTATTCCTACGACGAGTCGATCGAGGAGGCCGAGCGCTACACGCCGCAGCCGCCATCGCCGCGTCCGCGCATTGGGTCCGAGCGCGACGCCAAGAAGCGCGCCCGCACGGGCTCGATCTTCCCGTTCAAGAGCGCGATCGCCGTCGGCATCGTGCTGATCCTGGTCGGCGCCGGCATCCTCTGGGGCAAGTCGCTGGTCCAGACCGTGAGTGGCCTGTTCAAGTCGTCGCCCACCCAGGTCGTCGAGGCGCCGAAGGATACGTCGCAGCCGCAGCCCAAGCCGAAGATTCCGGATCGCGTCGGCCAGCCCTCGGCGAGCGACCAGCCCGCCGCGCCGGTGGCGCAGAAGGTCGTGCTTTATGACGAGGATCCCTCCGACCCGAAGGGCAAGCAATATGTCGGCTCGGTGGTGTGGCGGCTCGAGCCGATCAAGGCGTCGGGCAACCAGAAGGCCGACGTCGCCGTGCGCGCCGACATCGAGATCCCCGATCGCAAGTTCAAGATGACGATGTCGTTCCGCCGCAACACCGACTCGTCGCTACCTGCGAGCCACACTGCGGAATTGACCTTCATCCTGCCGCCGGATTTTCCGGGTGGCGGCATCGCCAACGTGCCGGGCATCCTGATGAAGTCGAACGAACAGGCCCGCGGCACGCCGCTCGCAGGCCTCGCGGTCAAGGTCACCGACGGCTTCTTCCTGGTCGGCCTCTCCAACGTCGATGCCGACCGCGCCCGCAACGTCCAGCTCCTGAAGGAGCGTTCGTGGTTCGACGTGCCGCTGGTCTACGCCAACCAGCGCCGCGCCATCATCGCCATCGAGAAGGGCGCCCCGGGCGAGCGCGCCTTCAACGACGCCTTCGCGCAGTGGGGCGACTGAGCTAGGCGAGCACCATCTTCGTCATTCCGGGGCGCGCGAAGCGCGAACCCGGAATCCGTTGTGCTGCACGTGACGTAGAAGAATGGATTCTCAGATGCGCAATTGCGCATCATAGCTCGACGCTACGCGTCGCCCCGGAATGACATCCAGATGCGTCTTATTGCGCTGCGGCTTCCCGCTTGCGCGCGGCGGCCGCCTCGCGGTCCATCACGGCGCGGCAGCCGGGGCTGACATGCGCCTTGTTCCGCACCATGCACGCCCTGATCCGCGAGATGTCGGGGATCTCGCTGGAGCACAGCCGCATCGCATCGCCCGTGCACATCTGCTGTGCTTCGGACGAGAAGGCGAGGCCGGGCGATGTCTGGAGTGCGACGGCGGTCGCAGCGAAAGCGAAGAGAGTTGCGATCGTCTGGTAGCGTGTCATGAAGAATGCGTCCCCGAGTTCCGTGGGCTTGATCCACTTGGTTTTGGGGCGCCGCACGCGGCTTGATCTGCCGCATGTCACAGCCTTCACGCCGGGAACTCAATCCCGGATGTGGTTGCTCGATTTCTGGATGTTTCGAATCGAAAAGTGCTGCGCCGCCCGAGCGAAGTATGCGCCATTGTCAGACGGCTGCAATGGGAGGCGCGAACGAATTCGCGATTGTTGCGCCTTCGTCACGGAAGACGCCGCTGCGATCCTCACATGCCGTGGCTCTCGAACACCCTGCGGCAAGATCTCGACAGCCTGGCGCGGTTGGCTTGCAGGCACGCTTGCACTGCACTGTCATTGCCGAGCTCCTTGCGGCAGAAGCGCGAGGCATCCCGTGAGCAGGCGTTCTGCTCCTGCGGGGTACCCATGTGGCCTTGTGCGAGAACCGGCGTGGTCGACACGCCAATCAGGGAGGCCAGCATGAGCGTCGCGGTGAGAACGGATTTGCGGGACATCGACACGACTCCAATCTGAAATCTGACGAGAAGTATGAATTGGGTCCTGTCAGAACTCGTCGCCTTGCCACTTGTTCCCCCTCCCCCGCTATCCAAGCTTCCCGCCGCGCTGCTATAAATAGGGTGATGTGTGAGGATGTTGGATGAAACGCTATCTGGTGTTTGCGCTGGTCGGCCCGTTCGTGGGCGGGTTCCTGCTGCTGCTCACGACGACCTATCAGTCCGGCTATTGGGCCCAGACCAATCTCGGCGAGGTCGGCAAGCTGTTCGTGGTGTTCTTCAAGTCCTTGCAATACAGCTATTTGTTCGGCTTCCTGCCCTCGCTGATGATCGGCGCTGTCGACGACATCCTGCTTCATATCAGGCGGATCGGCCCGGTGTTGCGGATGCTCCTGGTTGGCCTGTTCGCCTTCGTGCTGGCCTCGCTGACCTACAGCTCGCGCGGACCGGATTCGGGCGTGGTGCAGATCATCCTGTACGGCCTGGTCGGGTTCGTGCCGTCGGTGCTTTCATCCTGGCTCGTGCATAGATACGTCGAGGAGCCACAGCCGGCTGCGGCGCCAACCTGAGCGCGCGACCTTCGACCGCAGCGCAGCAACTCTGGCCGCGTTCGCGCGTTTGCTTTGGGCGATGACCATGTCCGACGATGACATTTTGACGAGACGCAGGCCCGGTTCCGGGCGAACCTCGCACGCGACCTTTTCAGGCACTGAAGCGCGCGGACCGATCATCGACCAGGAAGGTCACGAGATCCGCCCCGAAACGCTGGAGCAGGGGTTTCGCGAGTTCAACTTCGAATTTGGCAAGGGCAATCCATTCGCCAGGCATCCGTTCGGCAATCTGACGCGCGAGCAGCGGATCGCGCGGCTCGAGGCGATCGCAAAGCTGCTTGACGTCGCCTTCATCCTGCCCGGCACCAAGATCCGCTATGGCATCGACGGGCTGATCGGACTGATCCCCATCGTCGGCGACATCATCACCACCGCGATCTCGCTATGGCTGGTGCGCGAGGCGCGCGCGCTGGGTGCGCCCTGGCACGTCACCGCGCGCATGCTCGGCAATGTCGCGGTCGACGGCGTGGTCGGCATCGTGCCGTTCGCGGGCGACGCCTTCGACGTCATGTTCCGCGCCAACATGCGCAACGTGCGCCTGTTGCGCGGCTGGCTCGACAAGCAGCCCCGCATCTGAAGCCCAGAAACGCAAAAAGCGCGACAGCCTTTCGGCCATCGCGCTTTCAGCGCACATCGGAGGCTTGCGAAAATTTACGCCGCGTCGGCGTCGGCGCTCGTCTCCGCCGGCTTGGGGCGGCGGGGCAGCGGGAAGGCTTCGCTCTCATAGAGTGAGCGGATGCCGTTCTGGTCGAAGCGCGCTTCCTCGACCTGGAGATAGGCGCCGTTCAGCGAATCCGTCGGCAACTGCTCCATCGCAAACTGCACCGCTTCGGCCGCGGTCCCGAACCGACGATACGTGAAGCCCGCGCGCTTCTTCTTGCGGATCGCGGCGGGAAAGAGTTCGGCGGAAGTGTTGAAGTTGAACGGACGCAGTGGACGCATGGTCAAAGACCTCGTGATCTTCTCTGGGGCTTTAAGCGCGTGGGGTTTGGGAGGGCAGAGGCCGCAATCAGCGGGCCGCCGTCGTTCTCGCCTCCTAATATAGGCCGTTTTGACAGAATTGCGACCCCTGCGATCGGAGATGATGAATCCGCGCATGGCAGCCCCGCGACCGAAATAAATCAAATAATTTCAATGCGTTAGATGGTTCATAATTTGCCGAGGAGCAACAGCACGATCAGCACCACCAGCACGAGGCCGCCGATCCCCATGCCGGAATGGCCCATGCCGTAGCCATAGCCGCCGAAGCGGCCGGACATGCCGCCCAGCAAATAGATGATCACAAGGATGATCAGGATGGTCCCAAGCGTCATGGCATCCTCCCTGGCGGGCGCCGGGCTGCGATCATCAGCTGCACCGCCAGGAGAGAAAAGCACATCGCGCCGCCGGGTTCCATGACGGAACCGGCGGTATGCCCGTTATTTTGGCTCAAGCTTCAGTGCGGCCGAGTTGATGCAGTAGCGTAGGCCGGTCGGCCCGGGGCCATCGGGGAAGACATGGCCGAGATGACCACTGCATTTGGAGCAGAGCACCTCGGTGCGGATCATGCCGTGGCTCGCATCGTGTTCCTCGTCGATATGGCTCTCGACAGCAGGCTGGGTGAAGCTCGGCCAACCGCAGCCGGAATCGAACTTCGCGTCGGACTCGAACAATACGTTGCCGCAGCCGGCGCACACATAGGTGCCGGCGCGGTGGTCGTGCTCATATTCGCCGGAGAAGGGACGCTCGGTCGCCTTCTCGCGCAGCACCGCATACTGCATCGGCGACAATTCGCGCCGCCACTGCTCTTCGCTCTTGATGACCTTGTCGTCCGTGGTTTTCGTCTTGGTGTCGGGCATGGGTCTCCCGTTGTCCTGATGATCTCGCGATCAGTTGGTGGCCTTGCCGGCATTCACCAGCGTCGGCTTCTCAATGTAGTTATCCGCGAACAGCTTTTTCAGGTTCTCGACCTTCGGGATATCGTTATACGCGATGTAGGGCTGGGTCGGATGCAGCGTCAGATAATCCTGATGATAGGCCTCGGCCGGGTAGAACGCCTCCAGCGCGCCGACCTTGGTCACGATCGGCTTGCTGAACACCTTTGCGCCGTTGAGCTGGGCGATATAGGCCTCCGCCACCTTCTTCTGCTCGTCGGAGGTGGTGAAGATCGCCGAGCGATATTGCGTGCCGACGTCCGGGCCCTGGCGGTTGAGTTGGGTCGGGTCGTGCACTACCGAGAAGTAGATCTGGAGGATCTTACCGTAGGAGATCTTCTTCGGATCGTACTTGATCTCGACCGACTCGGCGTGGCCGGTCCGGCCGCTCGAGACCGTTTCGTAGTCCGCTGTCGCCTTGGTGCCGCCGGCATAGCCGGAGACCGCGTTGACGACGCCCGCAGTGTGCTGGAACACGCCCTGCACGCCCCAGAAGCAGCCACCGGCGATCACGGCCGTCTGGAGTCCGGTCGCGGGCGCCGCATCCATGGCGGGGGCAGGGATCACGACCGCGTTTTCCGCAGCCCCGGACGGCGCGGCAAAGGCGAGGATCAGCGCGGCGGTGGTGGCAGCGAGAGAAAGGCGATGGACGAGGGGGCGGCTCATGACAGATCCTCTTTCGGACTCGGCAACAGTCTAAGGCGGTCGACGCCAAGCGAACAGTCCGCCTGGGCGCGTTTTTCCGCTGCCCGAGATACGAGCGGGCCGGGCTGTTGTTACCGATCATCGGACACGAGTCTGTGATGAGGGCTCAGGAGTAACCCAACGCGTCATTCCGGGGCGCGACGTAGTCGCGAGCCCGGAATCCATAACCACCAGCTGGGGTTATGGATTCCGGGCCTGCGCCTTACGGCGTATCCCGGAATGACGGCAGCAGATAACGTTCAAGACGCATCAATCAAACAACAATGCTCAGCCGCTTCGCCGCGCGCGTGATGCCCGTGTACAGCCACCTTGCCCTGGAATCCTGAAACGCAAAACTCTCGTCGAACAGCACGACGTCGTCCCACTGCGAGCCCTGCGACTTGTGCACGGTCAGCACGTAGCCGTAGTCGAACTCGTCATAGGGCTTGCGCTGCTCCCAGGCGATCTGCTCGATGCCGCCCTCGAAGCAGTCGGCGCGCACCGAGACCTTCGTCACCTTGTGGCCGAAATCCTCGTCCGGCGACAGCCGCATGCTTAGGATGCGCGATTTCGAGCGCGACGTGTTGCGCGACTTCACGCGCCACAGGCCGCCATTGAACAGCCCCTTCTTGCGGTTGTTGCGCAGGCAGACCAGCTTGTCGCCGGCGACCGGAAAGGTGTCCTCGATGTTCTGGCGCTGGCGCACCCGCATGTTGTAGGCGCGGCGGGTGTTGTTGCGGCCGACCAGCACCTGGTCGGCGCCCATGACGCGGTCGGGATCGAGCTCTTTCCGCGACACCACCTCGCTCTCGCCGTAGCGGCCGATATCGAGCTCGCGCCCCTCACGCACGTCCATCGACATCCGCACGATCGGATCGTCCTGCGCCTGCCGGTGTACTTCAGTGAGCATCGCGTCGGGCTCGGAATTTGTGAAGAAGCCGCCGCCCTGGATCGGCGGAAGCTGCGCGGGATCTCCGAGCACGAGCAACGGACAGTCGAACGACATCAGGTCACGCCCGAGCTCGGCGTCGACCATCGAGCATTCGTCGATTACGATCAGCTTGGCTTTTGAGGCCGGCGCGTCGTCCCACAGCTCGAAGCTCGGCTGCTCCTCGCCGGATTCGCGGGCACGGTAGATCAGCGAGTGGATGGTGGAGGCGTCGTCGCAACCCTTGTTGCGCATGACGAGTGCCGCCTTGCCGGTGAAGGCGGCAAACTTCACCTCGCCGTCGACGCCGTCGGCGATGTGCCGCGCCAGCGTGGTCTTGCCGGTGCCGGCAAAGCCGAACAGGCGGAACACCGGCGGCGTGCCGTTGCGGCCGGTTTTTGCTTTGAGCCAGTCGCCAACGGCTTTTAGCGCGGCATCCTGATGCGGGGTGAATGTCGGCATGTCTGTCTTGAGGAGGGGCGAAATCGATCGATTCGCCATTCCCCAAAACTAACCATTCGCACCGCCGGTTCAAGCACAGGGCGGTCGCATTTGGAGGCCGTTTCTTCGCGGCCATCCTTCGAGACGCCCGCCTTTGGCGGGCCCTCAGGATGAGGGCGGAGTGCGCGGCAGCAATTTCGACAGGCAAAAATGCCGCCTAGCCTCATCCTGAGGAGACCGCTGGAAGCGGTCGTCTCGAAGGACGAGGCGCTCGCTCAGGCCCTGCCAGGAAATCATATTCGACAGCCCTGGGTTCGTCCCGGATCGTCCTATTGCCAGCCGGGAACGCCGCGCATGTCGGGCAGGTGGTGGGCGACGCCCTTGTGACAGTCGATGCAGGTCTTCTCGCCCGTGAACAGGAAGCGCTGATGCGCAACCGAGGCCCGTGGCGATTGCTTGGTGATGTCCATGGAATCGGCGCTGTGACAGTTGCGGCATTCCAGGGAGTCGTTGGCTTTGAAGCGCGCCCATTCATGCGCCGCAAGCTCGAGACGGTGATCCAGGAACTTCTCGCGGGTGTTGATCGTGCCGAAGATCTTGCCCCAGACCTCCTTGGAGGCCTGCATCTTGCGCGCGATCTTGTCGGTCCAGTTGTGCGGCACGTGGCAGTCCGGGCAGGTCGCGCGCACGCCGGAGCGGTTGGTGAAGTGGATGGTCGACTTCAGCTCGGCGAAGACGTTGTCCTTCATCTCGTGGCAGCCGGTGCAGAACTTTTCGGTGTTGGTCAGTTCCAGCGCGGTGTTGAAGCCGCCCCAGAAGATGACGCCTGCCGCAAAGCCCGCCAGCACGAGCGTGCCGAGCGCGAAGACCGAGCTCGGACGCCGCAGCACGCCCCAGAGCTCGAGGAAAAAGTCCCAGCTTCGCGCGATGAAGCCGCGCTTGGCCTTTGGCTCGTCATTGCCCGTCGTCATCGGCGGCCACCGGGGCTTGCACGCGACAGCAGCGTGTCGATGTCGACGAAGTCGTTGCTGACGGGCGGCGTGGCGGTATTCTGCGGCACGTGGCACTCCGTGCAGAAGAAGCGGCGCGGCGAGATCGAGGCCAGGAACTGGCCGTCACGGTCCATGAAATGCGTGATGGAGACCATCGGCGCCTGCGATTCCGACGTGCGCGAGCGTGCATGGCAGGACAGGCATTTGTTGCTGTTGAGGTCGATCTGGTAGCCGTCGATCGAGTGCGGGATCACCGGCGGCTGTTCCGGATAGTTGCGCGCCTCCTTCTCGGAGGTGTTGCGGTTCGGTAGCATTGGCGGCGCCGGACCTTCGTCGTTGAGCGGCGTCGGGCCGCGCAGGCCGGAGGTCACGGTCTGTGCGGTCAGAGTGCCCGTGGCCGCCGCAATCGCGAGCGCCAGCAGGATAATTCCACTTCGCTTCAGCATGGTCACACCCGCTCGATGCGCACGGCGCATTTCTTGAAGTCGGTCTGCAGCGAGATCGGATCGGTCGCGTCCAGCGTGACCTTGTTGATCAGCTTGGACTCGTCGAACCACGGCACGAAGACGAGGCCGCGCGGCGGACGGTCGCGGCCACGCGTCTCGACGCGGGCACGGATATAGCCGCGGCGTGAGATCACCTTCACTTCGTCGCCACGGCGCAGCTTCGCTTCCTGCGCGTCGTCGGGATGCATGAAGCACACGCCTTCGGGGAACGCCTTGTAGAGCTCGGGCACGCGGCGCGTCATGGTGCCGGAATGCCAGTGCTCCAGCACGCGGCCTGTCGAGAGCCAGTACGGATATTCGTTGTCGGGCGATTCCGCCGGCGGCTCGTAAGGCAAGGCGAAAATGCGCGCCTTGCCGTCGGGATAGCCGTAGAACTGCACGTCCGTACCCTGCTTGACGTAGGGATCGCTGCCCTCGCGGAAGCGCCATTTCGTTTCCTGGCCGTTCACCACCGGCCAGCGCAGGCCGCGCTCGCGGTGATAGCTTTCGAACGGCGCGAGGTCGTGGCCGTGGCCGCGGCCGAACTGGGCGTATTCCTCGAACAGGCCCTTCTGCACGTAGAAGCCGAAGGCCTTGGATTCGTCGTTGGCGTAGCCTTCCTCGATCTCCGAGGTCGGAAACTTGTCGACCTGGCCGTTCTTGTAGAGCACGTCGAACAGCGTCTTGCCGCGGACCTCCGGCTTCTTGGCGATCAGCTCCTCGGGCCAGACCTCCTCGATCTTGAAGCGCTTGGAGAATTCCATGAGCTGCCAGAGATCGGATTTGGATTCGCCGGGAGCCGTAACGAGCTGATGCCAGAACTGCGTCCGCCGTTCGGCATTGCCATAGGCGCCTTCCTTCTCCACCCACATCGCGGTCGGCAGGATCAGGTCGGCGGCCAGCGCCGTCACGGTCGGATAGGCATCCGAGACGACGATGAAATTGTCGGGATTGCGGAAGCCCGGATAGGTTTCTTCGTTGATGTTGGGACCGGCCTGCAGGTTGTTGTTGACCTGCACCCAATAGGCGTTGATCAGGCCGTCCTTCAGCATCCGGCTTTGCAGCACGGCGTGTGCGCCGTTCTTGTCGGGAATGGTGCCCTCGGGCAGCTGCCAGATGTGCTCCGTCTTGTCGCGATGCTCCTTGTTGGTCACGACCATGTCGGCTGGCAGGCGGTGCGAGAAGGTGCCGACCTCGCGCGCGGTGCCGCAGGCCGATGGCTGGCCGGTCAGCGAGAACGGACTGTTGCCGGGCGAGGAGATTTTGCCCGTGAGAAGATGGATGTTGTAGACGAGGTTGTTGGCCCAGACGCCGCGGGTGTGCTGGTTGAAGCCCATGGTCCAGAACGAGAGCACCTTGGTCTTCGGATCGGCATAGAGCTCGGCAAGCGCCTCCAGCCGGTTCAGCGGTACGCCCGACATCTTTGCCGCCTTCTCCAGCGTGTAGTCCGAGACGAACTTGACGTATTCGTCATAGCTCATGTCGGTGGAGTCGTTGGCCTTCGCCGCGCCCGTCGCTTTCTTCTGGAGCGGATGCTCGGGCCGCAGCCCGTAGCCGATGTCGGTCTGTCCGCGCCTGAAGATGGTATGGGCGTTGACAAAGTCCTTGTTGACGCGGCCGGTCTTGATGATGTGGTTGGCGATGGCGTTGAGGATGTAGAGATCGGTCTGCGGCACGAACACCATGCCGATGTCGGCGAGATCGAACGAGCGGTGTTCGAAGGTCGAGAGCACGGCGACGCGGACATGCGGCGCGGACAGCCGGCGATCGGCCACGCGCGTCCACAGGATGGGGTGCATCTCCGCCATGTTGGAGCCCCACAGCACGAAGGCATCGGTCGCTTCGATGTCGTCATAGCAGCCGGCCGGCTCGTCGATGCCGAAGGTGCGCATCATGCCCGCCACCGCCGAGGCCATGCAGTGGCGCGCATTGGGGTCGATGTTGTTGGTGCGGAAGCCTGCCTTGAACAGTTTCGAGGCGGCGTAGCCTTCCCAGATCGTCCACTGGCCGGAGCCGAACATGGCGACGCCGTTCGGCCCGCGCTTCTTCATCGCGTCCTTCCACTTCGCCTCCATGATGTCGAAGGCTTCGGTCCAGGACACCGGCGTGAAGTCGCCGTCCTTGTCGTACTTGCCGTTGGTCTTGCGCAGCATCGGTTGCGTCAGGCGATCATGGCCGTACATGATCTTGGAGAGGAAGTAGCCCTTGACGCAGTTGAGGCCGCGATTGACCTCGGCCTTGATGTCGCCGTGGGTGGCGACGACGCGGTTGTCCTTGGTCGCGACCATCACCGAGCAGCCGGTACCGCAGAAGCGGCAGGCGGCCTTGTCCCATTTCAGTTCGGATGCGTCGCGCTCGGAGACGAGATTGGCGGCGAGCGCCGGTGCCGGCATGCCCGCGGCGGCGGCCGCGATCGCGGCTGCCTCGAGCTTCAGCATCTGGCGGCGGTCGAGCTTTGGCGATGTCATAATGGCTCTTCCTGACTCAGGCGGTTTCGATGGCGTGGAAGACGAGCGCTGCGGAATAGACATTCGGCAGCGACTGGATGGTGTTGAGAATGGTGCCGAGGCTGCCGGCGTCCGGCGCTTCGGTCACGACGACGAGTTTTCCGCGCGCGTCGCGGCCATGGATCTCACAGCCGGGCAGGGCGGTGATCTCGGCTTCAAGCTCGGCGAGCCGCTCGGGGCGCGCCTGCACCAGGATGCTGGCGATCTCGCAGCCCGGAGGCGGCACGATGCGATCGGCGCTGAGCACCCGGCCGGTGATCAATGCGCGGCGGTTGAGTGTGGCTTTGCCGAGTGAAGCTTGGGCCATGATGCCTGTCTTTCGCTTTTCGGGGATCAATGCGGGGATGGTGGTGGGCCGGGAGGGCCTGCAAACATCTGGTAGATCCAGACGCCGAGGCCGTAAGAGCCGACCGTTCCGACCGCGAGGACGGGCATCACGACCGCGGTCAGGAACAGGAAAGCGAAAATCTCCATGCGCTTACGGCGCACGCGCGTCGTCGTGTCGTCAGGGGCCGACATATTCGGTCTCTCTGAAATGGTATGGGAATCAGACGGCATCCGGGCCGTCACCTTGCTGCACTTTAGGTGCAGAGGAGTTACGAAGACCTTGATTTGGATCAATCGGTTAGGTCGCCAGGATGTCGCAGCACGGTTCCTGGATAGAGTCGCGCTGCCACGTCTACGCGAAGAACCGATCTCCCGCGCGGCGGAATTGCGATTCCATAGACAGCGCCGCCTCACGCATTAAGATGAGTCCAACAACAATAATGCGGGAGAGGCGTCATGAAGTTCGGCATCTTCTACGAGCTGCAGCTGCCACGGCCCTGGGTGGCCGGCGATGAGCTCAGGCTCTACCAGAATGCCCTCTCGCAGATGGAACTCGCCGACAAGCTCGGCTACGACCACGCCTGGGTCGTCGAGCATCACTTCCTCGAGGAATACTCGCACTCACCCTCGCCGGAATCCTTCCTCGCCGCGGCCAGCCAGCGCACCAAGAACATCAGGCTTGGCCATGGCATCCTCCAGCTCACTACCAACCATCCGGCCCGTGTCGCCGAGCGCGTCGCGGTGCTCGACCTGCTCTCCAACGGCCGCTGCGAATTCGGCATGGGGGAGAGCGCCTCCATCACCGAGCTCACGCCGTTCGGCCGCGACATGGAGACCAAGAAGGAAGTGTTCGAGGAGGCCGTAGCCGCGATCTTCCCGATGTTCAAGGACGCCGGCAGCGAACATCACGGCAAGTATTTCGACATCCCCCTGCGCAACGTCGTGCCGAAACCGGTGCAGAAGCCGCATCCGCCGCTGTGGATGGCCTGCTCGCAGCTGCCGACCATCGAGCGCGCCGGCCGCCACGGCTTTGGTGCGCTCGGCTTCCAGTTCGTCAGCGCCGATGCCGCACACGCCTGGGTGCATGCCTATTACAACGCGATGACCAAGCGGCTGCACAAGCTCGCCGACTACGAGATCAACCCCAACATGGCGCTGGTGTCGTTCTTCATGTGCGCCAAGACCGACGAGGAGGCGCGGGCGCGTGCCGACGGCGCCACCTTCTTCCAGTTCGCGCTGCGTTTCTACGGCGCCTCGCAGAACCGCCAGCGGCCCGCCCCCTACACCGTCAACATGTGGGACGAGTACAACAAGTGGAAGCGCGACAATCCGGAAGCGCAGGAGGCGGCGCTGCGCGGCGGCCTGATCGGTTCGCCCGACACGATCCGCAAGAAGCTGAAGCG
>JAEWFG010000165.1 GCA_023388935.1 Pseudomonadota bacterium
GTGCCGATCTGCTCGCTTCCCAGCATCTTGTCGGGGCGGACGCGTTCGACATTGAGGATTTTGCCGCGCAGCGGCAGCACCGCCTGGAATTCGCGGTTGCGGCCTTGCTTGGCGCTGCCGCCTGCCGAGTCACCCTCGACGATGAAAAGTTCGGACTTTGCCGGATCCTTTTCCTGGCAGTCGGCGAGCTTGCCCGGCAGTGACGAGACCGAGAGCGGGCTCTTGCGCGTCAGCTCGCGCGCCTTTCGCGCAGCTTCGCGGGCGGCGGCGGCCTGGATCACCTTGCCGACGATCATCTTGGCTTCGCTGGGGTGCTCCTCGAACCAGGCCTGAAGCGCCTCGTTGAGGACGTTCTCGACCACTGGGCGCACTTCCGAGGACACCAGCTTGTCCTTGGTCTGCGACGAGAATTTCGGATCGGGCACTTTCACCGACAGCACGGCGGTGAGGCCTTCGCGGCAATCATCGCCGGTCAGCGCGATCTTTTCCTTCTTCGCGTTGGCCTCGGCATAGCCGTTGACCTGGCGCGTCAGTGCGCCGCGGAAGCCGGCGAGATGGGTGCCGCCGTCGCGCTGTGGGATGTTGTTGGTGAAGCACAGCACGTTTTCGTGGTAGCTGTCGTTCCACCACAGCGCTGCCTCGACGCCGATGCCGTTGGCTTCGGCGCGCACCATGATCGGCGCCGGCACGATAGCCTTCTTGTTGCGGTCGAGATATTTGACGAATTCCTCGACACCGCCCGAATAGTGCATCTCCTCGCGCTTGCCGACCGCGTGACGCATGTCGGAGAGGGCGATATTGACGCCGGAGTTGAGGAAGGCGAGCTCGCGGAGACGATGCTCGAGCGTTGCAAAATCATATTCGATGTTCTTGAAGGTCTCGCTCGAGGCCAGGAACGTCACCTCGGTGCCGCGCCTGCCCGGCGCGTCGCCGACCACCTTGAGCGGCGCGACGGCATCGCCATGGGCGAATTCGATGTAGTGCTCCTTGTCGTCGCGCCAGATGCGCAAGCCCAGTTTGCTGGACAGCGCGTTCACGACGGAAACGCCGACGCCGTGCAGGCCACCGGAGACCTTGTAGGAGTTCTGGTCGAACTTTCCGCCGGCGTGCAGCTGGGTCATGATGACCTCGGCCGCCGAGATGCCTTCGCCCTTGTGGATGTCGACCGGAATGCCGCGGCCGTCGTCGCGCACGGTGACGGAATTATCGGCATTGAGCACGACATCGACGCGCGTGGCGTGGCCCGCCAGCGCCTCGTCGATCGCGTTGTCGACGACCTCGTAGACCATATGGTGCAGGCCGGAGCCGTCGTCGGTGTCGCCGATATACATGCCCGGCCGCTTGCGGACGGCATCGAGGCCCTTGAGCACACGGATCGATTCCGCGCCGTATTCGCTCGCGTTGGACGGCTCGTTTTCGGCACGCGGCTGCCGAGCAGGTTCGGTCATGAGAGGCCTTCGAGAATGTCGCCCGAATCAGCGGCGCAAAAGGCGCTGATTTGCAGCTATTTGTGCCATGAAAGACGCATTGCGCCTAGCGCAAAGTATCCTCCGGCAACCCTTTGAGTAGATAGGGTTTTTGGGCCGGTTTTCAAGGCTCTTGAAGGCCGATTTGCAAGCCCGAAAAAAGCGCGATTCGATGCCCCATTCCGGGTCTCTCGAAGGCGTGGTTTTTGCGGGTTTGGGAGGGTGGTTCCGAGGCGTCTGGGGCGCCCCGGAACAACCCTTTGGGATCAATACATCTGGAGCGGCAGCACGTCTCCGTTTGGCCCCACCATAAGGCCCCAGGTATCGCCGGCGGCGACCGTGAGGGTCTCGGTGCGGGCAGGGCGCCCAGGCAGGCGCACCGCGTACTGATACTTGCCCGGCGGCAGATCGAGCATCGGGCCTTTGGGCGATTGCGGGCCGCCGGCGCCAGCCGCGATCTTCACCGTTTGATTGTTGATCGTCAGCGACGCTTCCTTCGGCCCGATATTGCCGAGCATCAGCCTGGCCTGTCCCGCCTTCGGCATGATGTCGGCCTTGGCCGCGGCCTGCGGATTCCGCTGCACCAGGCTAACCGTGGTCTCATTCCCGGCGCGGCCGAGTTTCAACACGGCCGGCCCCTCCGGCGAGGTGAACGCCAACTCTGCCCGCTCGGCTGTCACGGTCGCGCCGTCGGTCTTCTCCTGCCAGACGCGTTTGGAAAGCTCCGCGCGATAGAAGGCGAGGACGTCGCTGAGTTCGGCCGGGATGCTGGCCTCGAGTTCGGTCCGGAACGACTGATCGCTGCCGGGCAACTTCGTCGAGGTGACGCCGGTCGAGGTGTGCTGCGTCGGCACAGGCAAGGCGACATCGGGATCGGGCTTGAGCGGCTCGGTCAATTTGGTTTGTACAGACTTGGCTTGTCCCGGCTTGGCCTCGACTGGCGCTGCCGTGGCCACGACCAGGCCGGAGCCGTCGGCGCTGACATTCACCTTCGGACCCATCTGCATCACGGTCATCGAGATTGACTTGCCGCCCTTGGAAAATTCCATCACCGCCATGTTGGTCTGGTTGATGACGGAGGGCTGCTCTTTCCAGCCGGCCGGCTTCAACGCCGCGCGATAGAACGCGGCGAGCGCCTTCACGCTCGACGTGGAGGAGAATTCGAGCCGGCCGTCGTCGCCTTCGAACGTCACGTCCTCGGCGGTCTCGGGCAACGGCACCGGAATCTTGCTGTCGGCGAGCGCATTGAGCGGCGCATCGGACAGCGCGGCCGCCTGCACCTTGCGCCGGGCTTCGTCGTCGGCGATCACCTGTCTGGCCACGGTCTCCGCATCGCTAAAGAACTTCCGGTCGGCCTCCTTTGCCTTGGCGCGGGCGGCAAGCGCCGATTCCTTCACCTGCGCGGTCAGGCTGACCATGGTGAAATCGTATTTGCGGCCAAGCCGCAGCAGGCCGGTTTCCTCCGCCGAGGAGATCTTGATCGCCACCTCGTCGCCGGGTGCGAGCGGTGCGCTTCCATCCTCCTGCCAGCCCCGCGCAGCGAACTCGCGAAGATAGAAGGCGAGCACGGCGGGCAGCTCGGCCAGCGCAGCGGCCGTCATCTCGCGCCTGTTGGAGCTTGCGCTGCCCTGGCTCATCGAAGCCTTGGTGAAACTCGGCCGCGGCAGGCCGGCGGCATCGCCGTCGGCCTTGAGATCGCTGGGAAGCGCGAACGGTGCGACACGGATGTCGACATTGGTCCGGCCATCGTCGCGGCGCGTCAGCGTCAGCATGACCGGCTTCTGCCTGTAGAAGCCTGTGACGTCGCTGTCGGGATGGTCGTAGAACACACGCAGACCGTTCGGAACGGTCTCGTCGAGGCCGGCGTTCGTCCAGCGCGCGGCCGTTTCTCGCGTGAGCTTGCGCCAGCCGATCGCAGCCATCTGGCTGGTGTAGAAATCTGACGTCGCATCGAGCGCGCTCGGTGCGATGCAGCCGAGATAGGGCCGGGTCCCGTCGAACACGATGTCGCTCGCGCCATCGGGAAACGGCACGTTCGAATAGATCCGGTCGGTCGTGTAGGTGACCACGGACTGGTCCGGCCGGCCGAGGGCTTGCGTGAAGTGAACGGAAAGGCCCTGCCGTCCCTTCTTGAATTTCAGCGTGGTGCTCCTCTCCTCCAGCGGCATCACATAGGCCACCCAGCCGTTGGCGCTCAGGAGTTTTCGCACCGCCGGCGATGTCACGGCCTCCGGCGTCGGCATGCGATATTCCACGCGGTCGGGATCGGGGCGCGAGGTGTCCTCCACCGCACCCTCGAGCTGCGGCAGCGCGTGGACATCGACGATACCCTCGTCGGCCCCTGTCGCGATCGAGCAGCTCGCCATCAGGAAGATGCCGCATGCGAGCAACCGCCATCGTGCCGGGACCTGCATCCCGCGCCGGATCGTCGACATCGTCAAAACTCCTGGATTATGTCCGCCACCTTGGCTCGCGCGCGATTGCAACGGCTGCCACACCGTCGGCGCGGCCTCAGACGACTAGTCGCGGTGGAAACCCGAGAGGTTCAACGGCGGCAGCCTATCGCCGGGCCGACACCCGCCCGCTCTCGACGTCAAAGACCTCGCCGCCGGCGCCGATATCGGCGAAGGCGGCCGGGTCCGCGCCGGTCAGCCACACCTGTGCGCCGAGCTTGCGCAACTCGTCGAACAGCGCGGCGCGCCGGTTCGGATCGAGATGCGCGACCACCTCGTCGAGCAGCAGCAGCGGCACGATGCCGGTCATCTCGGCGACCAGCGTCGCATGCGCCAGCACGAGGCCGATCAGCAGTGCCTTCTGCTCGCCGGTCGAGGCATCGCGCGCCGGCATGCTTTTCGGCGCATAGATCACCTGGAGGTCGGTGAGATGCGGACCGTCGGTGGTGCGGCCGGCGATGGCGTCGCGCGGGCGGTTGTCGCGGAGGATCTGGCGATAGCGGTCCTCGACCGACGTCGCGGTTTCGTTGAGCAGCGCGTTCTCCATCCAGCCATCGAGCGCGATCTGCGCCGAGGGAAAGGCGGACGCCTGCGCACGCGCGTTGAGCATGCCGGTCAGCCGCGCCGCGGTCTGGCCGCGCGTGGCGGCGACCGCGACCGCAAGCTCGGCGGTCTCGCGCTCGATCGCATCACACCAATGGTCGTCGTAATTGCGCGTCTCGAGCAGGCGGTTGCGTGAGCGCAAGGAGCGTTCGAGCGCGGAGATGCGGCTGGAATGCTCGCTGTCGATGGCCAACACCAGACGGTCGAAGAAGCGTCGGCGTTCGGAGGCCGCGCCCATGAACAGTCCGTCCATCGCCGGCGTCAGCCACACCATGCGGATGTGGTCGCCGAAGGCGGCCGCTGAATTGACCGGCTCGCGGTCGATGCGGCAGCGCCGGCTGACTGCGCTGTCGACGCGCGGCGCATCGATACCGGTGCCGAGTGTGGCGAGCCCCAGCGCGCCCTCGACCTGTGCGGACACCGCCCAGGAGCCGTCGCCCTGGTTGTCGGCAACGTCTTCCAGCGTGGCGCGCCGCAAGCCGCGGCCCGGCGAGAGAAACGAGATCGCCTCGATGCAATTGGTCTTGCCCGCCCCGTTCGGCCCGACCAGCGCCACCATGTCAGCCGCCGTCTCGAGCCCCGCCGCCCGGTAGTTGCGAAAATGCGTCAGCGTCAGGCGATGAATGCGGGAGGGGGTCATCAGTTGTTCGTTGTGGACGCGATTCTTTCCCCTCTCCCCTTGTGGGAGAGGGTGGCGCCTCACGAAGTGAGGCGACGGGTGAGGGGTATGTTACCGCCCGGCGAGCTTTGCAAGGATGTCCTCCAGCACGGCCGCGGGCTGTTGCAGCACGTCATTGTTCCAATAGCGCACAGTCTGAAACCCCTCGGCTGCAAGCGCGGCTTCACGGGCCGCGTCGCCTTGGGATTCTGCGTGCTGACTTCCGTCGATCTCGATGACGAGACACTTCTCGAAACAGACGAAGTCGAGAATGTAGTTGTTGAACGGAACCTGTCGGCGAAACTTGAATGCGGAGAACCGACGATCCCTCAGCAAACGCCACATCGCGGCTTCCGCATCCGTCGGCTGGTGCCGCATATTCTTCGCAAATTGACGAAGATGTCTGGCGGTCGGCCGATGGTGTGGATCGCGCGGCATTGGCTTTCATCCAAGGCCCGGAAGCGACGTTGCTCCTCTACCCTCTCCCCTTGTGGGAGAGGGTGCCGTCGCGAAGCGACGGCGGGTGAGGGGTTGTCTCGGCATAGAATGTGCTGCGAGAGGACCCCTCACCCGAGCGAGATCGTGGCTCATACTGGAGCTGCCCTCTCCCACAAGGGGAGAGGGCACAATAACGCGCATCGCGCCTGGTTCATGAGGGATTACTTCGCCTCGACGAGGGAGCACGTCCCTCACACCCGCATCGGCATCAGCACATACAGCGCGCTCTTGTCGTCGCGGTCCTGGACCAGCGTCGGCGAGCCGGGGTCGGCGAGCTTGAGGATTGCGACGTCGCCTTCGATCTGGGCGGCGATGTCGAGCAGATAGCGCGAGTTGAAGCCGATATCGAGAGCGTCGGAAGCGTATTCGACCTCGAGCTCTTCGGTCGCGCTGCCGGAATCCGGATTGGTCACCGACAGCATCAGCTTGCCCGCCGACAGCGACAGCTTGACCGCGCGGCCGCGCTCGCTGGAGATGGTGGAGACGCGGTCGACCGCGTTCTCGAAATCCTTCTTATCGACGACGAGTTCCTTGTCGTTGCCCTGCGGAATGACGCGGCCATAATCGGGGAAGGTGCCATCGATCAGCTTCGACGTCAGCACCACATTGCCGATGATGAAGCGGATCTTGGCCGGCGACAGCTCGATCGTCATCTCGGCCTCGGTATCCTCGATCAGGCGCTGCACCTCACCGACCGTCTTGCGCGGCACGATCACGCCGGGCATGCCCTCGGCCCCCTTGGGCTGGACCAGGTCGAGCTGGGCGAGGCGATGGCCGTCGGTGGCGACGCCGCGCAGGGTCGCGGCCTTGGCGGTGCCTGCGGCGTGCAGATAGATGCCGTTGAGATAATAGCGCGTCTCTTCGGTCGAGATCGCGAACTGGGTGCGATCGATCAGCCGCTTGACGTCCTTGGCGGCGAGCGAGAACGAATGCGACATGTCGCCGGCGGCGAGATCCGGGAAATCATTCTCGGGCAGGGTCTGCAGCGTGAAGCGCGAGCGGCCGGCGCGGATCGCCAGCACGGCGCGGTCGCCGTCGGCCTCGAGCACGATCTGCGAGCCATCCGGCAGCTTGCGCACGATGTCGTAGAACATGTGCGCCGGCACGGTGGTGGAGCCCGCGGTCGCAGTTTCCGCGGCGAGCGTTTCCGTCACCTCGAGGTCGAGATCGGTCGCCTTCAGCGACAATTTCGCATTCTCGGCGCGGACCAGCACGTTGCCGAGGATCGGTATCGTGTTGCGGCGCTCGACCACGCGGTGGACATGGCCCAGCGACTTCAGGAGTTGCGCGCGTTCGACCGTAACCTTCATTGTTCTACCCGCCCGATCCCCAGGATGGAAAAGCGATGGAAAAGCCGGGCGGCCGGAAGCGCACCACGGCACCGAAGACCTCGGAAAGCCGGATCATCCAGCCGATATGACCAAAGCCACCGAGGTCGCGCAAGGTGGCTCGGAAAACCATCCGTTTCAAGAGATTGGGGGCAGTTCCCCACGATTTACAGGCAAAAACGAAGGCCGCCGCCCAGGCGTGGCCGGGGCGGCGGCAGAGCAGGAATGGGGAGACTGAGCGGTTTATTCCTGAAGCTGGCGCTTCAGCGACTCGACCTCTTCCGACAGCGACGTGTCCTTGGAGACCAGGGACTCGATCTTGCGTACGGCGTGCAGCACCGTGGTGTGGTCGCGTCCGCCGAACCGGCGGCCGATTTCCGGCAGCGAGCGCAGGGTCAGCGTCTTGGCGAGGTACATCGCGACCTGGCGCGGCCGGACCACGTTGGCGGTCCGGCGCGAGGACAGCAGGTCGGAGCGGCTGACATTATATTGCCGCGCCACCACGCGCTGGATGTCCTCGATCTTGATCCGCTTCGGCTCCTGCGGCCGGACCAGGTCGCGCACCTCGCGCTCGGCCATTTCCGGCGTCACCGGCTGGTTGTTGAGCTTGGAATGCGCGAGAAGCCGGTTGATCGCACCTTCGAGGTCGCGGCCGTTATGGGTGATGGTGCGCGCCAAATAATGCAGCACCTCCTCCGGCACGTCGAAAGTCGCATGATGGGCGCGGGCCGCCGCGACGCGCGACTTGAGAATGCCGTGCCGCAAGTCTTCGCCGAGCGAGCCCATCTCGACCACGAGGCCGCCGGCGAGCCGCGAGCGCACGCGGTCGTCGAGGCTTTCGAGATCGGACGGCGGACGGTCGGCTGCGATCACGACCTGGCGGCCGGCGTCGATCAGCGCGTTCAGCGTGTGACAGAACTCAGCCTGCGTCGACTTGCCCTGCAGGAACTGGAGATCGTCGATCACGAGCACGTCGATGCCGCGCAGCGCTTCCTTGAAGGCGAGCGCGGTCTGCGTCTTCAGCGCGGCGACGAAGCCGTACATGAATTTTTCCGCGGTCAGGTAGAGCACCTTGCGCTCGTTGCCGGAATTGCCGGCCCAGGTCACCGCCTGCAACAGATGCGTCTTGCCGAGGCCGACGCCCGCGTGAATGTAGAGCGGGTTGAACATCACGGGATCGCCGCGACGTCCTTCTGCCACTTGGCGCGCGGCCGCATGCGCCAGCGTGTTGGAGCGGCCGATGACGAAGCTCGCAAAGGTCAGGCGTGGATCGAGCGGCGAGCCGCCGAGCGCGTCGTGATTGGCCGAGACCGGCGCGGTCGCAGTCGAGCGCAGCTCCGGCGCAGGCGCGCGGCGTGCTTCGACGGGCGCGGGCGCTTCCTTCGGCTGCGCCACCGGGCGCACGGCGGTACGAACAGTGAGATCGATGCGATGCACGTCGGGCAATTCTGCCTGCCAGCACGACAGCACGCGCTCGGCATAATGGGCCTGGATCCAGCTCTTCAGGAAGCGGGTCGGCACCGAGAGCCGCACGCTCTCCTCCTGCACACCTTCCAGATCCATGCGCGCAAACCAGCTCGTATAGACATCTTCGCCAACGCTCGAGCGCAGCCGACCCTTCACGCGTGACCAGCGATCCTGTTCCGTCGTCATCTTCAAAAACTTCTCTTGAGAGGTAAAGTTGCGGTGTGAGCGCCATGCAGGACGACTGCCATGGCGCGACCTCAAGCGAGTCCATCGTCAGGCACGACTCGACCGCCCGGCGCGAACGCCGCAGGTCAGGTCAGCGATGTCTGAGATGGAGAGTTCGCGAGGTCAGCGCGTACTCTGCGCGCCCCCACACGTAGGAGGCCGGTCGCAGGACGGATCGGAAACGGCATCGTTGAACGATGGAACTTGTGTCAATACCGCGTTTAATCCGTAGGACATGATACCTCCCCATCCTGCCGTGATCACTCGCGGCAAGGTCCTGCGTGTCCGAAAGACAACCGCATCTGAAATGCTCCAGTCGCGGATGCCCAGCCCGTCTTTCCGTCCGCTCGGCTTCGCCATCATGCGTGTCGGGGTAGCTTCGCGACGTCTCTCTGCGTTTGGCGCGAGCGAGACCGTAGATCCCGCTTGGAGACATTCAGACAAAAAACTACCGTTCCCATGTTGCTATGGGTTTCGAACCGACAATCGCTTGGTGAAGCGTCGCCAACGTGCACACCGCCGCCGATTTGCACGCTCGCCTCGTTTCCAAAACCGCGCTGGTCTCAAGATCGTAGGCGCCGCGAACGACTTAAGGAATACACTAAGCGGAAAGACGCGCAATGAAATTGATTCACACTTCAGGCACCAAAAAACTTGATCTGCGTTAATGCCGCGCGCGACTTGTTCACAGGCTCGAGAGCAAGTTTTTGAATCCGTGCATAGATTCGAAAAACGCCGCGCCCAATGTGACAATTCTCAGCCACCGCCAAAAAAAATTTACAAAAGCGTCACGCGTGCGCCGTGCAGGCGAATTTTCCAAATGCTTGCCGGCGCTATGTCGATAAGTGATTATTGAGTCATCGGTTTTCGAGACTCGTTTTGCAGGGTAACTCCACGCCATGCGCGTTCCGGGGGATCAACGCTGTGCAGAACTTGCGCGCCTGCAAATGCAAGTTGGGCCCGTGCCGTAAGGGTTTCCGCAGCGCAATGAAAATTTCCGCTGTTGCTAACTCGCCCTCTGGTAGTATCAGGGGACGCATCATGGTGCGGACGACGCAAATCTTCCAATCGATGTCTGGCGCGTCGCGCGACTGCTTGTGAATATGACAGGCAACAAAAAAGCCCGGCGCGATGCCGGGCTGATTTGTCGCGCGCGCCGTTCGATCGGATCGATCGACGGATCAGTTCGCCATTACTTGGCGAGCTTGGCGATCTGCGCGGTGAGCCGCGAGACCTTGCGGCTGGCATTGTTCTTGTGAATGAGGTTGCGCTGGGCGGCGCGCATCAGCGCGGGCTCGGCATTCGCCAGCGCCTTGACGGCGGCGGCGCGATCGCCGGTCTTGATGGCTTCCTCGACGTTGCGTACGGCGCCGCGCATCTGGGTGCGGCGCGACTTGTTGACGGCGGTGCGGCGGGCGATCTTGCGCGTCGCTTTCTTGGCGGAAGTGGTGTTGGCCATGGTCTCAATGTCCTTTGCGGTACCGGTCGCGTTTTAGTCGGGTAGCGCCGGCTGCTTGACCGCTTAATCGACGCTCGGATTTAGGGTGTTCGGTTGCTAGGCTGTCCCCGGAACATGAGCGACGGACTTGCGGCCATCTCTGAGGCTCCAAAGAGTCTTTAAGCTCAAGGTGCCTGCAACTGCTCAAAGAACAGCGGCGGCAGGATTGCGCCCACCGCCAGTTGGCGCCCTTATAGAGAGGGTCTGCGGCACCGTCAACGCTTTCCAGGCCAGGAAAACGGGCCCCAGGCGGGCTGGATGTGCTCCGTAAAGCCCTGAAGTGGTTGAATTTCTGCCGTCCTCCGGGTATTGGCTGGCGGCGTCTTTCGGGTCGTCCGTTCGGGCGACCATAGAGGGTGAGGCATGATCCGCGGCTTTTTCCGACTGATTGGGCTGTTGCTGCTCGCCGGCGGGTTCATCTTCATGGTCTATGACGGCGCCCGCTGGGTGGCCGACCAGACCCTGCGGTTCACCCGGTTCGGCCAGTTCTGGAACGACATCAATCAGGCCAGCCAGTCGGCATTCCGGACCTGGGTCGAGGCCAAGGCGCCCTGGCTCTGGACCTCGGTGCTCCGCCTGGTCCTGGATCAGCCGGTTTTCGCCGTCCTCGGCATTTTGGGCATCCTGCTGATGATCCTGTTCCGGCCGCGCAAGCCCCTGATCGGCTATTCCCGGGATTGAGCTTTCAATTCCCGCGATTGAGCCTGCGCGAGGGCCGCGTAACAGGGCTGCCCCTTCCTGCGTAAATGCCTATATTCGCAACTGATCGCGAGCACGCCGCCTGAGCGCCTGGCTCAAGCGATGCGACAGCTCGTTCTCGGAGATCCGTCCATGCTGTTCATGCGCAAGACCACCGCATTGCCGAGCGCAGCCGAAGCGCTGCCGGGCCGTGCGCAAGCCATTCCGACCGCGACCACCCATTTCGTCAACGGCGCGAAGTTGCAGCCGCCTTATCCTGCAGGCCTCGAGCAGGCCGTGTTCGGGCTCGGCTGCTTCTGGGGTGCCGAGCGCAAGTTCTGGGAGCTCGGGGATGGCGTTTACGCCACCGCTGTGGGTTATGCCGGCGGCCACACGCCGAACCCGACCTATGAAGAGACCTGTTCGGGACGCACCGGCCACACCGAAGTGGTGCTGGTCGTGTTCGATCCGAAGAAGGTCTCCTATGAGAAGCTGTTGAAGACATTCTGGGAGAACCATGACCCGACGCAGGGCATGCGCCAGGGCAACGATGTCGGCACGCAGTACCGAAGCGCGATCTACACGTTCAGCGATGCTCAGAAGAGAGCGGCCGACCAGTCGAAGGCGCTCTATCAGAAGGCGCTTGCCGCCAAGGGGCTCGGTGCCATCACCACGGAGATCGCGCCTGCCGGCCCGTTCTATTTCGCCGAGGACTACCACCAACAATATCTGGCAAAGAATCCCGCCGGCTATTGCGGCCTCGGCGGCACCGGTGTGTCCTGCCCGATCGGCGTTGGTGTAAACGCCTGATCCATCCACGAATTCGTTGTCCCTCTCCCCTTGCGAGTCCCGCAAGCGGGAGAGGGAGTGCAGGGCGCTCGTAGCGTGCACCGTCGCGCCGCCCCTCCCGAAAACGCTTTATTAACCATACCGAGTGCAACAGTGGAGCTGTCTCGTTTTCGGGGATGGCTCAAGTGCCGGTTGCACGCGCGTTTCGATGGTCGATCTTGGCAGCGTCCGCCGCGCTTGCCCTTGGCGGCTGCATGCAGACCGCTGGCCCTGTCGCGATGGTGCAGCCCCGGCCCGATCTCGATTCCATGGCCTATGGCCAGCCTTACAGCGCTCCGCAACCGGTTGTCGTGGCCCATGGCGGCGGCGCCATCGGCGCGCTGCGCAACTCCTTCGCGTCGTCGCCTGCGCCCACGCCGGTCGGCTACGCTGCGCCGACGGCGGCGCCGGTCCGCTATGACGCCTCCTACCATCTCGACGCCGGCGACAAGTTGCGCGTCGTGGTCTACGGCCAGGAAGGTCTCACCAACAGCTACGCCATCGATGCCGGCGGTTCGATCACCATGCCGTTGATCGGCGCGGTGCCGGCACGCGGCCGCACCACGGCGGGCCTCGCCGGCGAAATCGGCGCGCGCCTGCGCAACGGCTACATCCGCGAGCCCTCGGTCGCCGTGGAGATCGAGGCCTATCGCCCCTTCTTCATTCTCGGCGAAGTCTCCGCGCCCGGCCAGTACCCTTACGTGCCGAACATGTCGGTCGAAAGCGCAGTCGCGATCGCCGGCGGCTTCTCGCCCCGCGCCAAGCGCGACATGGTCACCGTCACGCACACCGATGCCGGCGGCTCCATGCGCGCCGTCGTGCCGCTCGGCACGCCCTTGAGCCCCGGCGACACCGTGTTCGTCGGCGAGCGCTGGTTTTAGATTTTTGCCGAACTCTCTCCCCTCGTCATTCCGGGGCGCGCGGAGCGCGAGCCCGGAATCCATCGCGCCACCAACTCTGGCGCACGATGGATTCCGGGCCTGCACCGCTTCGCGGCGCATCCCGGAATGACGGTGGAGAGAGTCGCGCGCCCTACTTCAAATGCTTCGTGAAAAAATCCAGGCTGCGCGGCCAGGCGATGTCGGAGCTCGCCTTGTCGTAGCTCGGCCGCTCGTCGCAATGGAAGCCGTGCTGGGCGCCCGGATAGATGAAGACCTCCACGTCCGGACGCTTCGCCTTGATGGTCTCGACGTCGGTCAGGGGAATGCCGGAATCCTTCTCGCCGAAATGCAGTTGCGTCGGCACCTTCGGCTTCTCATCCGCAAAGCGCACGACCGCGCCGCCGTAATAGCCGATGGCGGCCTTGAGGCCCGACAGCCGTGTCGCGGCGACAAAGGCAACGCTGCCGCCTAGGCAAAAGCCGATGATGCCGACCGGGCCGATGGTCTTCACCGCATCGATCGCAGCCTGGGTGTCGCGGAGCATCGCCGCCCAATCGGGATTGGCGACGAATTTGCGCGCCTCGGCGATCTCATCAGGCGTATAGCCCGACTGGAAGTTCGGCGAGGTGCGGTCGAAGATCGACGGCGCGATCGCGACATAGCCTTCGCTGGCAAGGCGGTCGCAGACCGAGCGGATGTGATGATTGACCCCGAAGATCTCCTGGATCACCACCACCGCGCCCTTCGGGCTGCCACTGGGGTCGGCGCGATAGGCGCCGAGCTGGAAGTTGTCGGAAGCCGTCAGCTTGATGTCTTGTCCCACGCGGGTTGTCCTTCTTGGTTGTCGATCCGAATTGCACGTGTCTACCCTCATCCTGAGGAGCGCGCCCTTGCGCGCGTCTCGAAGGATAGAGGCCCATGACGCCTCAGTCGGGCCTTCATCCTTCGAGACGCTTGCTTTGCAAGCTCCTCAGGATGAGGGGAGGCGTTCGCCCAGCCGCTCCTACTCCCACATCCAGTTCTCGCCGTAATCCTCCTTCCATCCCGCCAGTCGTCCGTGGCGGAATTGCAGGAACAGGCGGTGGCGGTAGGGGATCAGTCCGCTGCCGCCGATGTTGCGCAGGGCGAGGTAGATCTCGTTGCCCGGGCGCCCGCGAACGTACTGCAGGGGTTGCCCCAGTGCGCGCGCGGCCTGCTCGGCGTCCATCCCGAAAGCAATCGGCGTGTTGTTCGACAACGTCGCAACGAAAGGCTGGCGAGGCGGCGCAGTGTTAAACGGCTCGGCCGGCACAGACGCAGGGAGAAGCGTCGCCACCACACCCGCAGCCAATATCGCTCGCTTCATTGCCTGTGTCCTTGTCCGGCCAGCCTATCGCGGCAAGTTCTTCAGGAAAGGCAGCACGGCGTCAACAAAAGCCTGTGGTTGATCGATGTTGACGGCGTGGCCGGCCGCGGGGATCACGACCTTTTGTGCGCCGGGGATCTTTGCGGCCATGTAGTCGGACGCCGCCAGGAACGGCGCGTCGTCGGCGCCGACCACGATCAGCGACGGCACATTGATGTCGGGTAGCAGCTCGATCACGCGCGCGTCGCGCTGGGTCAGCATGCCGCGTGCCGCAAGCGCCAGCCCCTTGGCATTGCGATGGCTCGCGGTGGCGCGTTCGCGGGTCGCCGCCTTCAAGACCTCGAGGCCTTCGCGATCCAGCCTGTCGGCGGTCGCGAGCGCACGCGCATTCCAGGCCTCGCGCGCGTCGTCCTTCTTGAAGCCCGGGCCGGTGTCGATGATCAGGAGCGCGCGGGCGGCTTGCGGATGCGCGCGGTAGAAGGCGAGCGACATGTAGCCGCCGAGCGACAGCCCGCCGATGATGGCGCGCTCGGCACCGACCGCATCGAGGATCGCTGCCATGTCGCCGACAGTCAGAGCTTCGCTGTAAGCGTTCGGATCGTCCGGATAGTCCGACTGGCCGTGGCCGCGCATGTCCCACAACACAAGCTTGTGGTCCTTGGCGAGCGCGTCGACCTGGCCATGCCACATCGCCGACGTCGAGGAATAGCCGTGGGTGAGCAGCAGTGGCGGCCCCTCACCGTGAACCTCGTAGTAGATCCCGACGCCGTTCCGATCGATCTTCGGCATTCCGCTCACCCTTATTGTCTTGTTTCGTCGCCCATCCTAGCCCGCGAGGTTACCCGGAGGAAACCGTCGCGGCTGCGTCGGCGTGCATGTCTGGTGCGAAGTCTGCCGCCGTCTGTTGCGTTGAGTGGCTGCGTCAGGGCCGGTGTCGCGGTGCACAACGGCCAGATGTCGAGATAGTTTCGATCGATTCCAGATTGCATTTGCCTCGACGCCTGAACGCGATCATGCTCGCGGCCAAGGTGGGCGTCAGCCCGGTGGGCGTCCGCTAGTCAAGTTGCCGCCGTAAGCGGCTTCATGCACCGGCAAGGGAAGACGCCTATGCCAACTCTCACCATCAACGGGCGGAGTATGTCCGTGGATGCGGCGAGCGACACGCCGCTCCTTTGGGCAATCCGCGAGCAATTGCAGATGACCGGCACGAAATTCGGCTGCGGTGCCGGGCTGTGCGGCGCTTGCACAGTGCACGTCAACGGCGAAGCCGTGCGCTCGTGCCAGACCATGGTCGGCGACGTCGCGGGCAAGAAGATCACCACCATCGAGGGACTGTCTGCCAAGGGTGACCATCCCCTGCAGAAGGCGTGGATCGCCGAGCAGGTGCCGCAATGCGGCTACTGCCAGTCCGGGCAGATCATGCAGGCGGCCTCGCTGCTTGCGAAGAATTCCAATCCGACCAAGGAAGAGGTCGTGGCGCACATGGACGGCAATCTCTGCCGTTGCATGACCTATTCGCGGATCCAGAAGGCGATCATGCGCGCTGCCACCGAGATGCGCACCGCATCCGCCTCCGGCAATGAGCGGAGGCACACATGAACGAGCACGTGAAAAACGTCACTCCTGAGACGACGGATCTCAGCCGCCGCTCCTTCCTCGTTGGCACCGCCGCGACCGGCCTCGTGCTGGGCTATGCCGGTGTCCCCGGCGTCGGTGAGGCGCTTGCTGCCGCTCCGGTCAATTTCGAGCCGAGCGTCTGGTATGCGATCGCGCCCGATGGCATGGTCACCGTGACCTGCGGCAAGGCCGACATGGGTCAGCACATCGCCTCCACCATGGCGCAGATCGTCTGCGAGGAGCTCGGTGCGAAATGGAGCGACATGCGCGTTTCGCTCGCCTCCAACGATCCGAAGTTCAACGACCCCGTGCTGGGCGCGCAGATCACCGGCGGAAGCTGGTCGACCATGATGAACTTCGAGGCGATGAGCCGCGCGGGTGCTGCGGGCCGCATGGCGCTCACGGACGGCGCGGCCGCCGCGATGGGTGTGCCGGCTGGCGAACTCGTGGTGCGTGATTCCGTGATTGCGCATCCGAAGTCGAAGAAGCAGATGTCGTTCGCCGACATCGTCAAGAGCGGTAAGGCGACCAAGACCTTCACACCGGACGAGCTCAAGGCAATCAAGCTGAAGACGCCGGATCAATACACCATGATCGGCGTGTCGGTGCCGCAACTCGACATCCCCTCCAAGACCAACGGCACGGCGAAATACGGCATCGACGTGATGCTGCCGGGCATGGCCTATGGCGCGGTCGTCACGCCACCGGTGCGTTTCGGCGCCACGGTGAAATCGGTCGACGACAGCGGCGCGAAGAAGGTGCCTGGCTTCATCAAGGCCGTCACCCTCGACGACAAGACGCAGACGACGTCGGGCTGGGTCGTCGCGGTGGCCAACACCTATGCTAACGCCAAGAAGGCCGCAGCGGCGCTGAAGGTCAGCTATGACGGTGGACCGAACGCAAAACTGTCGAGCCAGTCGCTGCTCGACGAGGCCAGGCGGCTGCAAGGCCTCGACGATTCCGGCCAGTTCTTCGTCAAGGACGGTGATCCCACGGCCGCGTTCGGCTCGGCGGCAAAAGTGCTGGAGGCGGAGTACACCACCAGCATCAACATCCACGCGCCGATGGAGCCGATGAACGCCACCGCGGAGTTCAAGGGCGACATCCTGCATATCTATTCCGGCAACCAGTTTGCGACGCGCTCCGGCGCGATTGCGGCCGGCGCCGCCGGAATCGATCCGAAGTTCGTGGTCATGCACCAGATGTGGCTCGGCGGCGGCTTCGGCCGGCGGCTCGATGCCGACATGATGGTGCCGGCGGTGCAGGCGGCCAAGGCGGTCGGCAAGCCGGTGAAGGTGATCTACACGCGCGAGAACGACATGACGATGGATTTCTCGCGTCCGCTCACCTACCAGAAAGTGAAAGCCGGCGTGGACGGTGCCGGCAAGCTCGTCGCGCTCAGCCACGACGTGGTGTCGGCGTGGCCGACCCAGCGCTGGGGAATCCCCGATTTCCTGACGCCTTCGGTCGACAAGAAGGGCCCGCTCGACTCCTTCACGGTGAACGGGTCGGACTTCTTCTACACGGTGCCGAACCACTATGTGCGGGCGATCAAGAACGAGATGGCGCACAACGCCACTCCGTCCGGTCAGCTCCGTTCGGTGGCGCCGGGTTGGACCTTCTGGGCCGTTGAAAGCATGATCGACGAGATCGCGGCTGCGACGGGCAAGGATCCCGCTCAGTTCCGCATCTCGCTGCTCGACGGAGCAGGCAAGAACGACGGTGGCGCGCAGCGTCTGCGTAACACGCTGCTCGCCGCGATGGGGCTTGCCGGCTACGGCACCAAGAAGCTGCCGAAGGGTGAGGGCATGGGCGTGGCCTGCGTGTCGTCGCAGGAACGCGCGACCGCAAGCTGGACGGCCTGCGTTGCGCATGTCGCTGTGGCGCCTTCGGGCGAAGTGACCGTGAAGAAGCTCACGGTCGCAACCGATGTCGGCACGCAAGTGCATCCCGACAACATCCGCGCCCAGGTCGAGGGTGCGGCGCTGTGGGGACTGTCGCTGGCGATGTACGAGAAGGCGACGCTGAACGACGGTGGCATCGAACAGACCAATTTCGACAGCTACACGCCCTTGCGCATGAGCCAGATGCCCGAGGTCGCGGTCGCCGTGATCGCCAATGGCGAGAGGGCGACCGGCGTCGGCGAGCCCGCGGTGACGGTGGTCGCCCCGGCAATCGGCAACGCCATCTTCAACGCCTCCGGCGCCCGCGTGCGGGCCCTGCCGATCACGGCCGAAGCCGTGAAGGGCGCGATGAAGGCGTAAGGCCGGGCATGATTGCGAGTTGAGATGATCCGCCGGAGGGCAGCCTCCGGCGGATTTTTTTTGACTTGGAGGGGCGGCGTCAGGGCTCGAAATCCCCTTTGTTATCAATGGCCGGGCTACTGTGCATGGGGTTGTTTTCGAGTCTTTGATTGCGGCGTTGCCGCGTGCCGAAACCCGTAAAATTGTGCGCAATTCCTGAGGGTTCCGTTGAGCACGCCTCTTAAGGGCCGGAGAACCTGATCAGGTTTAGGCTGAGGCCAAAGACACTCCCGTGCTTTTGGGGAAGCCATGAACGCGTCAGCCAAACCCGCCGCCAAACGCCGGCTTCTGCTCGCCTCCGACCGGAGCGACGGGAGCATCGAACTCGCCAGTATCCTGAAGGCGGTCGGCGACGTCTCGATGGTGACGACCGAGGAGATCCCCGAGCAGCCGTCTCGCGACCTCTCCGGCCTCGTCGTCGACATCAACCTGCGCTCGCCCGAGAGCGTGCAGCGGGTGCGCAACAAGCTGCGCAGCGATGCCTATCGCCCGATGCCGCGGCTGTTCGTGCTCGCCGATGCCTTGCATCACGGCACCATGCAGGCCTGGGCTCTGGGCGCCACCGACACGATCTCGCGGCCACTTAAGCCCGAGGACATCCTGCAACGCATCCGCGCCGCGTTTCCCGACACCGCCTCCTATGACGCGACCGATCGCGGCAAGACGCTCAACCGCGGCGTCGAGGCGGCGCATGCGGTGCTGGTCAAGATGTTCGAGAAGCTGCCGCTCGGCGCGCCCCTGGCCTTCGACGACGTCATTGCCGCCGAGAGCAAGATCCTGAAGGCGATCAAACACTCCTCGCTGCGCGAATGGCTCACCACCGTCGGCTGTCATCATGTCGGCAGCTATCGGCACTGCCTGTTCGTCACCGGCTTTGCCGTCGCCTTCGCGCAGCATCTCGGCATGCGCGAGGATGACCAGCGCCGGCTGACTCGCGCCGCGCTGCTGCACGATGTCGGCAAGGCCTTCGTTCCAACTGCGCTGCTCGACAAGCCCGGCAAGCTCACCGACGAGGAGATGGCCGAAGTCCGCGAGCATCCGCGCCGCGGCTACGAGGCGCTCGCCGAGCAGGGCGGCTTCCCGCCGGAGATGCTCGATGTCGTCCTGCATCACCACGAATTGCTCGACGGCAGCGGCTATCCCAATGGTCTCTCGTCGAACCAGATCAGCGACATCGTCCGGCTGACGACCATCGTCGACATCTACGCCGCCCTGGTGGAGAAGCGCGCCTACCGCATGCCCTTCACCCACTCACGTGCCTTCACGATGATGGAAGGCATGGGCGGCAAACTCGACCAGCAGCTGTTGCAGGCGTTCAGGCCCGTGGCGCTGGGATCGTTCTGAGCGATCTGCCCAGCCGTTAGACGCAAGCCTCACACGTCCTGCCCGGGCAAGCTGCGCCGGCAAGCTGGATCTGGGGCAAACGCATGAGCGCGACGGCTTTGAGCGGCGATCCCGACATCGCCGCCGATATCGCGGCGATCCTGGTCAATCCGGCGGCCTATGCCGATGACCGTATCCACGACGCCTATCGCTGGCTGCGCGCCCATAATCCGCTCGGCATTGCTCGCCCGGAAGGCTTTGATCCGTTCTGGGTCGTCACCAAGCACGCGCATATCCAAAGCGTCAGTCGGCAGAACGAGCTGTTTCACAACGCCGACCGTCCGACCACGCTGACGACGCGCTCGGTCGAGGAGCGCGTGCGCAAGATCACCGGCGGGCCGAACCTGGTGCGCTCGCTGGTGCAGATGGATGCGCCGGATCATCCAAAATACCGCGCACTGACCCAAGGCTGGTTCATGCCCGCCAATCTCGGCAAGTTCGAGCCGCGTGTCCGCGAGATCGCACGCGCCACCGTTGCGCGCATGCTTGCGCGGGGCGGCGTCTGCGACTTCGTCGAGGATGTCGCGCTCGGCTATCCCCTGCATGTCATCATGGAGATCCTCGGCGTTCCCGAGGCCGATGAACGGCGTATGCTGCGCCTGACGCAAGAGCTGTTCGGTCCCCAGGATCCCGACACGGCGCGCATCAAGGACCAGCTTTCCGCCGAGCAGTTCTCGATGATGATGCAGGCGGTGGTGCAGGATTTTTCCGCCTACTTCCGCAAGATCACCGAGGACCGTCGCGCCAACCCGCGTGACGATCTCGCCACCGTCATTGCGAATGCGAAGATCGGTGGGGACTACATGCCGGAGCATGACGCGACCAGCTACTACATGATCGTCGCGACCGCCGGGCACGACACCACATCATCCTCGACCGCCGGCGCGATCTGGGCTTTGGCGAAGGACCCTGCCGAGTTCGCCAGGGTCAAGGCCAATCCAGAATTGATCCCGGGCCTCGTTGATGAAGCGATCCGCTGGATGACGCCCGTAAAACATTTCATGCGCGCGGCGACGGCGGACGCCGAGCTCGGCGGGCGCAAGATCAAGAAGGGCGATTGGCTGATGCTGTGCTACGCCTCGGGCAATCGCGACGAGGAGGTGTTCGAGGAGCCGTACCGGTTCAGGAGCGACCGCAAGCCGAACCGCCACGTCTCCTTCGGCTACGGCGCCCATCTCTGCCTCGGCCAGTATCTCGCAAAGCTCGAGATGCGCATCCTGTTCGAAGAGCTTCTGCCGCGGCTGAAATCGGTGTCGCTCGACGGCGACGTGAAGATGACGCAGGCGTATTTCGTCAACGGCCCGAAGAAGTTGCCGATCAGGTTCGAGGTCGAGTGATTGCAGTTCGTAGGGTGGGTTAGCCGAAGGCGTAATCCACCCTGCTTCCAAAAATGTCAGACGAAAGTGGTGGGTTACGCTTCGCTAACCCATCCTACGGCAGCGCGCCTTAACCCAGCATCTTCCTTAACTCCGCCTTCGCCACCTTCTCCAGCGTCGAGCGCGGCATGTCGTCGACGAGATGGATCTCGCGCGGCAGCTTGAAGTCGGCAAGGCCTTTGCGGCAGGCGGCCATCACGCTGTCATGCAGGTCGGGCCGCGCGCCGGCGACGCCGCCGTGCGGGATGATGAAGACGACCGGTACCTCGTCCAGCATCGGATGTTTCTTGGCGACCACCGCGGCTTCGCGCACGCCGGGGACGATCGCAATCACCTGCTCGATCTCGGACGCCGCGACGTTCTCGCCGCCGACCTTCAGCATGTCCTTGGCGCGGTCGCCGAATCTGATGAAGCCATTCTCCAGCCGCACGACGCGATCGCCGGTGAGAAAGAAGCCGTGCTCATCGAAGCTTTCGCGCGTCGCCTTCTCATTGTGCAGATATTCGGCGAACAGCGACAGGCCGGGGATGCCCTTGATCGAGAGGTTGCCGGTGTCGCCGACCGCGGTCGGCCGTCCATCATCGTCGGTGATGCGGATCTGATATTCGGGAGCGGCGCGGCCGATCGACATCGGAATGTTGGGCTGGTCGACCTCGCCGATGATGCCGTGGGTGATGGTCTCGGTCATGCCCCACCAGCCGATGATCTTGACGCCGAAGGCGGCAAACGCCGGCGGCTCGTTGATGGCGCTGCCCCACAGGCGGAATTTGTGATCTTTCGGGATCTCCTGCTCGAGCAGCGCCTTCAGGCAGAACGGGATCGTCGAGGTCCAGGTCGAGCCGTGCTCGCGCGCGACGGGCCAGAACCGGCTGGCGGAGAAGCGCGGCTGGATCACGCAGGAGCCGCCGACCCACAGTGTCGCCAGCATGGAATAGGCCAGCGCATTGGTGTGGAACAGCGGCAGATAGGTCTGGTGCACGTCGCTGGCGTGCAGGTCCTCATGCGCCGCATTGATCTTGGCGCCCCACAGCGCGTTGGCGTGGGTCCAGAGCACCGCTTTCGGGCGCGATGTCGTACCTGACGTGTACTGCACGCTGCACGGCGCGAACGGATCGGTTGCGCGCCTGGGACGGTCGGCGCTGTCGGCGAACAACGACTCAAAACTGTCGCCGCGCGCGACCGCTTGCACAGGTGCTGCGCCGGCATCGTGCGAGGTCACCGCCATCCAGCGAATGTTGCGGCAGTTCTGCGCGACGATCTCCGCATAGGCCGGCTGCGTGATCGCGGCGACCGCGCCGCAATGGTCGGCAAAATATTCGATCTCGGCGGGTGCGGAGCGGGTGTTGGTGGTCACCGCGATGGCGCCGAGCTCGACGCAGGCAAACCAGGCGAGCAGCGCCTCGATGCAATTGTCGAGATGAATGAGCACATATTCGCCCGGCTTCACGCCGCGCTTGGCGAGCCCCGCCGCGAGCGCGCCGACGCGTTCGTGAAATTCGCCATAACTCCAGCGCCGCGCCGGCGCATCGAACGGTGCCCAGATCAGGAACGGATGGTTACGGCGCACCTCGGCGCGCATCTTCAGCAGCCAGGGCACGTCGAGCCCATCGAAAGGTCCTACGGTTCCGGCTGTGGTCTGTTGAATAGGCATACGTCCTCCCGTGCAGCCTGCATCTTGATGGCGGCTGCCTTTGGATTATTGCGTCTTCCTGCCATCGGATGGCGCGGAGAGCAAATCGCGGGGGCGCATGCCGCAGTCCGGACTTTCTCCCCCGTCATTGCGAGCGAAGCGAAGCAATCCAGAGCCCTCGCGGAAGGACTCTGGATTGCTTCGTCGCAAGAGCTCCTCGCAATGACGGCGCTTGAGGCGGCAGAGCCTGACGGCTTCAACCCTCATACGACGATATCTCGATCAGGCTGCCATCCGGATCCCTGCAATAGACCGAGCACAGCGTGCCGCGGGCACCCTGCTTGGGGACCGGACCTTCCTCGATCGCGACGCCGTGTGCCTTCAAATGCGTCACCACCTCGTCAGGCGTGGCGGAGGTAAGGAAGCACAGGTCCTCGCTGCCGGCAGTCTGGTGGTCGGCGGTGAACCACTCCACCTTGTCGGCGTCGCGCGGCCGGACGTTGATCTTTTGGTTACCGAATTGAAGAGAAGTCCGCGGCGCTTTGCCGCCGCCGGGGTCGAACACCTTGACTTCCATGCCGAGGATTTTTCGATACCACTCGGTGGTAGCCGCAACGTCGGCGACGTTGATCACGAGATGATCGAGGGCCTCGACCTTGACAGTCATGCCTTATCCTTTCGTCGTGATGCGTCGCGCGCACTTTTCGCCTGCGGCAAGCTTTGTTACAACCGCGCCCACGCCAGTTGCAAGCCAACTGGCGTACAAGAACAACACGTTGGGAGAACCCTTGAGATGATCACTCGCCGTACCGCGCTGGGCCTGCTCGCAGCCAGTCCGCTTGCAGCCAGCCCGCTGTCCAGGGCCTTTGCCGCCGACTATCCGTCCCGGCCGGTGAAGTTCGTGGTCGGCTATCCGCCGGGCGGCGCCACCGACATTCTGGCCCGGCTGATCGGCCAGCGGCTGTCGGAACGGCTCGGCCAGCAATTCGTGGTCGAGAACAAGCCGGGCGCCGGCAACAATATTGGTACCGAATCCGTCGTCAATGCCGAGCCCGACGGCTATACCGTGCTGCTGGTCAATCCGGCCAACTACATCAACGCCACGCTTTACGCGAACCTCAAGTTCAACTTCGTCCGCGACATCGCGCCGATCGCCGCATTCCAGCGCGTGCCGAACGTGATGACCGTCAACAAGGATGTGCCCGCGAAGACCGTCGCGGAGTTCATCGAATATGTGAAGGCCAATCCCGGCAAGGTGAACATGGCCTCCTCCGGCAACGGCACCTCGGTGCATCTGTCCGGCGAGATGTTCATGGCGATGACCGGCTGCAAGATGCAGCACGTGCCCTATCGCGGCGCGGCGCCCGCGATCACCGACATGCTCGGCGGCCAGGTGCAGGTGATCTTCGACAACATGCCCTCGATCATCCAGCACATCCGCTCCGGCTCACTTCGCGCGCTGGGTGTCACCACCGCGCAGCGCTCGCCGCAGCTGCCTGACGTCCCCCCGATCGGCGAGACCGTGAAGGACTACGAGGCGAGCGCGCTGTTCGGCATCGGCGGGCCGAAGAACATGCCAAAGGAGATGATCGCCAAGCTCAACAATGAGATCAACACGCTCATGAAGGAGCCCGACATGACCAAGCGTCTGGTCGAGCTCGGCGGCGATCCGCTGGTGCTGACGCCGGAGGCATTCGGCAAGGAGGTCGAGGCCGAGACCGCCAAGTGGAAGAAGGTCGTCGAGTTCGCCGGCCTGAAGGTCGAGTAGCGATCCTGTGATGACCGGGAATGGAGCCCTGCCGTTTGGCAGGGCTCTTTTCTTGCGTGGCTGTTCCGTTGATCTGGAATAAAAGGCCGCGACGAAACCTGATGTGAGCGCCGTATCTCGCGCCATGAAGAGAGGAGTTGAGATCATGCGCAAGACGCAATTGGCCCTGCTGACGCTGGGAGCGACGGTCCTTGCCGGGTTCGTCACTGTCACTCCTGCTGCCGCGCGCGACTATCCCTGGTGCGCGCAGGGCGGCGAGTTCGACTATCCCGGCGAATGCGCCTACAGCACCTATGAGCAATGCCAGGCCAGTGTTTCCGGCCGGCTGCTGTACTGCGATCGGAATCCTCGTGTTGCCTATGGCCAGGAGCCACGGCCCCAGCCCCGTCGCCGTTCACGGTCCGTCGCGCCGTACTAGCTCCACGCTTACCTCTCTGCAGGCAGTTGATCGCTGCCGGTTCACGCAGTCGTGCAGATGCGCGACCGCGGGTCCCCGCTTGACGCCTCTTCGTTTGCGTCTATACTAAACCATATGGTTAAGTATAAGGACGAAACACTCGACCGGACTTTTGCGGCGCTATCCGACCCGACGCGGCGTGCAATGCTGGCACGCCTCGGCGAGCGGGACAGCCTGTCGGTGAGCGAGCTCGCCGCACCATTTCCGGTCTCGCTGCCGGCGATCATGAAGCATCTCGACGTGCTGACGGATGCCGGCCTGATCGTGCGGGAGAAGACCGGGCGGACGGTCTCCTGCCGGCTCACTGCGCAGCCGATGGAGCAGGCGATGAACTGGCTCAATCGCTATGCGCAATTCTGGTCCGACAATCTCGACCGCCTTGCTGCCTTTGTGGAGGACAATCCATGGCCAACGCAGCCGTCAATGCCGGCCCCGGTTCAGCCGAACGCCCAATCGAACGTCCAAGCCTCACGCTCACGCGCCGGCTCCGGGCGCGGCCGGAAAAGGTCTACGCCGCCTGGACGCAAGCCGCGCAGCTAGTGCAATGGTTCGGGCCGCCGAACATGAAGCCGGCGACGTTGAACGCCGAGCTCGACGTCCGTACCGGCGGCCGCTACCGCATCAGCTTCACCCGCGACGACGGCGAATATTTCGAGGCGGGCGGCACCTATCGTGATGTCGTGCCGAACGAGCGGCTGGTCTTCACCTGGGCCTGGCACTCGACGCCGGAGCGCGAATCGCTGGTGACGATCACGCTGAAGCCGGACGACGACGGCACGCTGATGGTCTTCCATCACGCTCAGTTCTTCGACGAGACCGCCCGCGACAATCATCAGCGCGGCTGGAACTCGTTCTTCGACAGGCTCGACGCCTTCGTCGCCTGATTTCATCAGAGGAGGACACACCATGCAGCAACATGAGATTGTCTCGCGCGAGCAATGGATCGCGGCTCGCAAAATCCATCTGGCGCATGAGAAAGAATTGACCGAGGCGCGCGAGCGTCTGGCGGCGGAACGGCGCGCATTGCCATGGGTCAAGGTCGACAAGACCTACTTGTTCGACGGAGCGAACGGCAAGGTGACGCTCGGCGATCTCTTCAAGGGCCGTCCGCAGCTCGTGGTTCAGCACGTGATGTTCGCGCCCGACTGGGAGGCCGCTTGCAAGAGCTGCTCGTTCTGGGCAGACGGTTTCGAGCGCATGGTGCCGCACCTCGCGGCGCGCGACACCACGATGGCCGCGGTGTCGCTGGCGCCGGTCGCCAAGCTCGATGCCTTCAAGAAACGAATGGGCTGGACCTTCGACTGGGTCTCCTCGGGCGACAACGACTTTAACTACGACTACGAGGTTTCGTTCACGCCCGAGCAGATCGATAAGGGCACGCTGAAATACAATTTCGGCACCACACCATTCTACGGCCCGGAGCTGCCCGGCATCAGCGTGTTCTTCCGCAATGAGGCCGGCGAGATCTTCCACACCTATTCCTGCTTCGCCCGCGGCCTCGACATGATGAACGCGGCCTATCAGTATCTCGACCTCACCCCGCTGGGTCGCCACGAGGACGGCCTGCCCTATCCAATGGACTGGGTCCGCCTGCGCGATCAGTACGAGCCGCAGGCGACGAAGGCGTCGTGCTGTCACGGGTGAGGTCACTAACGGTGTCATCGCCCGGCTTGACCGGGCGATCCAGTACTCCGAGACGGTATTGGTCGATCGATAGGCCGCGGCGTACTGGATCCCCCTTCGGTTCACGATGCAAGTGCAACACCTGCTAAGGTGTTGTTGCGATGGGACGATGTTATGGCCAGCTCAGCCTTGAAGAGCGCGTTGAGATATACCGCCTGCATGCGGGCGGTATATCTCAA
>JAEWFG010000169.1 GCA_023388935.1 Pseudomonadota bacterium
GCTCAAAGCAGCCCCGAATCAGCGGATGTAGCCAAGGCGGATGGCCTTGGCGATCGCCTGGATGCGGTTGACCGCATCCAGCTTGGTGGTCGCGGTGCCGAGATAGGCGTTCACGGTGTGGACCGACAGGCCCATCTTCTCGGCGATGGCTTCGCTTATGCAGCCATCGCCGGCCATCTGAAGGCAGGCGATCTCGCGCTCGTTCAGCGCTTCGGCCGGCTGCATCTTCCTTTCGTCCGCAGCCAGAAGATCGACCATGATGCGGTTGGCGCGCATGTGCAGGTCAACGATCACGTCGCTGTCGATCGCCAGGACATCGCCGGTGAACACGACGAAGCCGCTGCCACTGGCTCCAAGGCGAACCGGGAAGGCAATCCCACGGCATGGCAGGCGCTGTGACGGAAACCGCTCGATGAAGGGCATCTGTTCCGTTGCCGCCACCTCGCAAACCGCAGCGCCCTCCCAGACGACCGGGAGCATCGAGGTTTCCAGGTGCGCCATCAGGCCATCGCCGTAAGCCTCGAGCAGCGCCGCTGCGTTGTGTTCGGCGCGGTCGGCCCAGCTGCTCAGCGTGCAGCCCAGTCGCCGTGCCGAGGGCGCTCCCTGGCCGCGGACCCGCAGGACGGCGAAATCCTCGGCGCCGATCTTCTTCTGCATGGACTGCAAGGTGACCACGGTGTCCGCCGCGCTTTGCGGCTTGGAAAGGCTGACTTTCAGGGCGTCCGGTTTGACAGCAGCATTTTTTGAGAGCTGGATCTCCATCGGCTCTCCTCTCAGACGAGATTGTTTCGCACCGCCGACGCAATTGCCTCGGAACGAGTCCTGGTCCCGGTCTTGCGCATCACGCTGGTGATGTAGTTGTTGATGGTGTTTCTCGAGATGCCTAGGATCACGGCGATATCGTCGCTCGTCTTGCCCTCGGCGATCCAGTACAGGCACTCGATTTCGCGGTCGGTCAGTTCCGATTCGCGCTCCTGCCGGGCGGTCGGCTGACAGCACACGCTGGCGAAATAGCCGACCAGGAGCCCGGTGTCTCGCAGCTTGCTTTGGCAGAGAACGTAGTGTTCCGGAAATAGCAGCAGCAGGGTCATGCGCACCCGACCGACATTGAAGGCGATGGCGCAGTATTCGCGGCTCAGCCCGGCCGGCAAGGCGACGTCGTCGGCGAACTGCGCGAAGGTCGGCTGCATCAGTTTGCAGCAGCGATCGAATTCGCTCATGCGCGATTGCGCAGCGCTGATCGATCCGGCGAGCTTGCGCACCATGTCGAATGGCCAGTCCGATGCCACCACGAACCCGATATCGGTTTCGAACGACATGTCGTGGCGGACAAGAAGATAGTGCGAGGCATTGACGTACTGGGTCAGGGCACGCATGCCGGCCGGCAGGCTGGCACGATCCTTGCAACGTCCCAACTGATGCACAAGAATTTCGCGCCCGCTCTTTCGCTCACCGGCTACCGCAGGAAATCCATAGGTTTCCCGGGGCGCAACATCCGCCCTGATCGTTTCCATTACAGCCCCCGTTGCCGAATTCGGCTGGATCATCCCGCCGTCCCCTCGCCCCGCGCCGCAACTCCGGCGCCGTTGGCGATCAAGCCGCATTGGTGGGATTCACCAAACGAATCAGTGACTAAGAGTGTACATGGACGTGATTCAAAAGCCACGACCACTACCAGCGGCTTTACATCCCGGCAAAGTTCTGAATCGATTCGCCCGCAACTCGAAGGCCCACCGACAGCCTCACGAACCCCAGGCCCTAAACTTCTGTTAAGAATTGCGTTTCAGGAACTGGCGAACCGATCGGCCACGGCCTTGTGTCCGGCCGATCGTGCTCCTCGGTTCGCCGCACGCTTTCGTTACCGCGTGCATTTTTTTCACGGAGGCGGGGTCCGGGCGGAAAAATCACCGGCATGTGACAAACTCTGCTCATCCGGCACCCTGAAATCGTTTCTTTTGAGTCACAGTCAGCAAGAAAAGCGCTCGCCGCCCTACCCGCTGGGGCGGCGGATCGAGCGGGCTCAGAAGACCCTGTTGCGCTCAAGCTGATGCCCCGCCAGTGCGGCGGGGCCATGGTCCAGGGTTGGCTGGCGATCAGGCGGCCTGCTTTTCGGCCCACTTGCGCAGGATCTTGGCCGCACGCTCCTCGCTGATCTCGACCATTCGGGCCAGGCGCCGCTCCGGCCCTTCCTTGACGCGGCGGTTGAAGACGCTCTCGCTGTCGTCGCCGGCGCTGAGGAGATCGTCCGTGCTGTCGAAGCCGAAGTCCGAGCCGAAGCCATCCATCAGCGCGCCGCTGCCAGCACCCACGCCGACGGCCGGAGAGAAGTCGGGCAGCTCGAGGCCGGCCGAGTCGGCTTCCAGGGCGGTCGCATTGCCACCCGTGATGGAGCGGACCACCGGACGGAACCCGAACCAGACGACCAGGAAGGCGACGGCGACGAATGCAAGCGCGTTGATGATCGTCGACAGATTGCGTGCCAGCGTCTCCATTACGCCCGGCCCCGGGACCGCCTCATCGAGCAGTTGGTGGTCGAGGAAGGTCATGGCGGTGAGCGTCGCGACGTCGCCACGCTGCGGATCGAGGCCAGCGGCGGACGTGACGATCTTCTGCATCTCGGCCAGGTAGGCATCGATTTTGGCCTGGTCCGCCGGCTCGCCGACCAGTGCGGCAAGCCGCCCCTGGTTGATGACGACGGCGACCGAGAGGCGCTCGATCTGGTAGCTGTTGCGGACAGTGGCGACCGTCTTGCTGTTGATCTCGTAGTTGGTCTGCTCTTCCTTCTTGTCCGCCTCGTCGCTCGATTGCGGACCTACCCCCGCCTCGGGGCCACCCTGCGGAATGTTCTGTTCGACCGTCGCAGGCTTCTGCAGCGTGCTCTGGTTCGATTTCTGGCTTTCGCGCGTCACCCGTACCGAACGCTCGACGCGCGACTCCGGATCGTAGACGGTCTCCTGGGTCTGCTGGGAGTCGGTGTTGAGGGCAACCATGGCGCTGGTCCGGAAGTTGTCCATGCCAAGGAACGGCGCCAGTGCCTTTTCGATGTTGCGCTCGATGTCCTCCTGGACGGACTGGACGATGTTGAGCGAGCGGTTGAGCGAGTTGTTGTCCGCGTCGTCACCCGAGGCGAGCAACTGCCCGGCGGAATCGAGGATCGTTACGTGCTCGGCTTCGAGACCAGGGACGGAGGCTGCGACCAGGTGACGGATGGAGGCGGCGGCCTTGCGGCCGGCCGTGCTGCTGGCGCGGATCATCACTGAAGCCGTCGGCGCCTGCTGCGCCTTGCGGAAATTGCCCCGGTCCGGCATGACGATGTGGACGCGCGCTGCGGCGATCCCGTTGATTTGCTGGATCGTGCGGGCAATTTCGCCTTCCAGCGCCCGCACCCTGGTGACTTCCTGCATGAAGGACGTCAGCCCCAGCGATCCGACCTTGTCGAACAGCTCGTAGCCGGCATTGGAACTGCTCGGCAGGCCGCGTTCGGCAAGGTAGAGCCGAGCCTTGCCGGTATCGCCGACGCGAACCTGGATGCTCGCACCATCCGCCCCGGTCGAGAAATCGATGTTGGCTTCCGCCAGCGCGATACTGATCTGATTGACGTCGGAGCTTTCCAGGCCGACATACAGGGTCTCGTAGGCGGGCTTGTTGACAAACAGGGCGGCGGCAAGCACCAGCCCGACGGTGACGACCCCTGCACCGGCCAGAATTGCCAACTTCGCCTGCCCCAGCGAAGCCAGGTTCCTGGCCATACCCTTTAGCTGTTCCAACAGATTCATTCTGTTCCCGCACGAACTTTCCCGGGCTGCCAACGGCCATAAAATGGCAACGCCCGATCAGTTTAAATTGCCCAATCCCGGAAAGGTGCCACAGCCATCGGCCCCTTCAGCCCCAAGAACTACGCAGGTCAGACCGACCCGCCCGGCAAGCTAGACGGCGAAACTTGCGCGAACGTTTCGCGGAATTGCAGCCTGGGAAAGTGCACGCGGCCCGCCTGACGCAACGTCAGATTGGTTTTTAGCGAGAATTTTCAATTGACTGGGTTTGATCGCGCCAAAAAGGCGGCGCATCGCTCGGTTTCTTCGAGAGCGATGAACTTGCGATCGATGCGCGGGGTGCCGAATCAGAAGGCCTCGAAATCCCCCGAGGCGACGGAGAGCGGCTGCGAATGGCCGTCGCGGCATCCGCCGTCGGCCAACGCCTGCTGCATATCGGCGAGCTTAACCAGGTTCAGCGCAGTCGTGACG
>JAEWFG010000172.1 GCA_023388935.1 Pseudomonadota bacterium
CGTGCGGATAGCGGCCAGTCCGTCGGAAGGATGATCGAGCAACATCGTCGTCTCCAGGTTGGATGGATTTTGCAACCTCAGTCTGGCCTCAGACTTGGTCGCTATCCACTCCCCATGGAATCTTCGCGGAGCCTGTCATCGGGCCGCGCTTCGCGCGGACCCGTTGGCTCGCAATGACGAAGTCGCGAGACCGAGCGCATAGGTAGCTAGTCCGTCATCGCCATGGCGCGCAGCGCCTGGCGTTCGCGAGCCGAGAGCCTTTCGGTTTCCGACTTGAGCTGGCCACAGGCGGCGAGAATGTCGCGGCCGCGCGGGGTGCGCACCGGCGAAGAATAGCCGGCGTTGAAGATGTATTCGGAGAATTTCTCGATCTGATCCCAATCCGAACATTCATAGGCCGTGCCGGGCCAGGGATTGAACGGAATCAGGTTGATCTTGGCGTGAATGCCCTTCAGCAGCTTCACCAGCAGCTTCGCATCGTCGAGCGAATCGTTGACGCCCTTGAGCATCACGTATTCGAAGGTGATGCGGCGTGCGTTCGATGCGCCCGGATAGTCACGGCAGGCCTGGAGCAGCTCGGCGATCGGATATTTGCGGTTGAGCGGCACGAGCTCGTTGCGCAGCTCGTCGCGCACCGCATGCAGCGAGATCGCGAGCATCACGCCGATCTCGTCGCCGGCGCGCACGATGTTCGGTACCACGCCCGAAGTCGACAGCGTGATGCGGCGGCGGGAGATGCCGATACCTTCATTGTCGCCGACGATGAGGAGCGCGTCGCGCACCGCGTCGAAATTGTAGAGCGGCTCGCCCATGCCCATCATCACGATGTTGGTGACACGACGCGTGCCGTCCTCGCGATCGGCCCAATCGTTCAGGCGATCGCGCGCGACCATCACCTGACCCACGATCTCGCCGGCGGTGAGGTTGCGTACCAGGCGCTGGGTGCCGGTGTGGCAGAAGGAGCAGTTCAGCGTGCATCCGACCTGCGAGGAGACGCAGAGCGTGCCGCGATCGGTTTCGGGGATATAGACGCACTCGACTTCATGCGCCTTCTCGACATTGTCGCCGCTCGGCAGACGAAGCAGCCATTTACGGGTGCCGTCGTTGGAGATCTGCTCGGCCACGACTTCGGGCCGGTTGACGGTGAAGCGCTGCGCGAGCTCGGCGCGAATGCCCTTCGAGATCGAGGTCATCTCGTCAAAGTTCTGGGCGCCGCGGAAATAGAGCCAATGCCACAGCTGCTGCACGCGCATCTTGCGCTGCGCTGGGGCAACGCCGATCTCGCCGAGGCAATCGGCAAGCTCGGCGCGCGAGAGGCCGATCAGCGACGGCCTGGCCGGCGGCACATAGGTTTCGAGCGGAGTCTTCTCCACCAGTGTTGCGTAGTGCGGCTCGGTCATCGATTGCCTGAGGTTGCTGCTGTCTCGTCATGCCCGGGTTTGTTCCCGGCATCCACGTTCTGTTCCGCCCGTAGCCAGCGCGTGGATGGCCGGGACATCTGGTGCGAAGACGCGCTTCGCGCTTTAGCCCGGCCGTAACGGCTGTACCTTTGGGATATCCCTATATAGCAACCGGAACCGCCGATTGCGACCGTGATACCACCTGCAACCTTAACGCCTGCAGTCCTGGCTGATCCGGTCCAGCGCCTGGGAGAGGCCCTTCAGCGAGAAGGTGTCGGTCGTCTCCGTGCCCTTGGCCGAGACGCCCTTGACCACGAGATCGGCGGATTTGCGCATGGCCTCGACCATCCGCTCCTCTTCGGCGGCGTTCTTGATCCAGAGGCCGTCGCCCTGCGTGTACATCGCGTAGGCAGCGCCGCCAACCTCAACCGACGATTCCGAGCCCGGCTTCAAGGCGTAGCCGATCATGACCGAGACTTCGTTGTTGACCTTTTCCGCCGGCCGGGTCGAGACGAACGCATAGGCGGGATCACGTGGCCGATTCGGCGGGTTGGTCTTCGACGAGGAGGGCTTTGCCAGCGCAAAGCAGACTTTCTTGCCGTTGGGCGTCGCCGAATAGGCGCCCCACGTACCGAACTGGCCGATCAGGGTCGGTTCAGCACCGCCTGCAACCGCCGCGGGCGGGGCCACGGGTTTGCTCTCAGGCTTTGCAGCCGTCCTGGCCGCTGGCGCAGCCGGTTTCGGCGCGGCCTTCGGCGCCGGTTGTGCCGTCTGAGCCCGCGCGGAATCGGCGATTCCCCAGGCCGTCACGCCAATCAAAACTAAAATCAGCACCCGCCGCATGCTGGAGTGGTTCCCTCAATATTGTGACTGGAAGATGGCTCGGCCGTGTTTTGTCCCCGTGCAGAGATAGCCGGAGAAGTCCAATTTGGGAAGGAAGTTGCCGGAAGGGCCGCGGTCAGCTTCTCGACCGCGTGGCGCGCTGCTCGGCCCATTGTGCATCGGTCCAGCGCAGCAGATCCTCGGCGCCGGAACTGCGCAAATGCGCGCCACCGTCGATCACCACCATCTCGCCATTGATGTAACCGGCCCGGTCCGAGACCAGGAAGCTGGCGAGATCGGCGAGTTCGCTGTGCTCGCCGGTGCGGCCGAGCGGGTTCCGCGACGTCCAGCCTTCATCGCGGCCCTCCGGGCGGAGCTGCCCGGACGCACCTGCGGTCGGGAACGGACCCGGCGCGATTGCAACGGTGCGGATGCCCTTCGGACCCCACTCCACTGCAAGGCTCTTGGTCATCGCCAGCACCGCCGACTTCGCCATCGCCGATGGCACCGTGAAGGCACGGCCGGTGATGGTCGAGGTCGAGAGGATCGAGAGAACGACGCCGTTGTGGCTGCCCTCGATCCAGCGCTTGCCGGCGGCGAGCGTGCAATACATCGCGCCATGCAGCGTCGGCGCCAGGATCGCATCGGCGGCGCGGAACGACAGATGTTCGCTCTGTGCGATGAAGGTTGCGGCAGCGTTGTTGACGAGAATATCAAGCGGCGCCTCGCGCCAGATTGTGTCCATCATGCTCTCGACAGCGGCGCCGTCGCGGACGTCGCAGGCGATGGTCGTGACCTTGCCGCCGGTCTGCGCGCGCATTTCGGCTGCTGTCGTCTCCAAGCGGTCGAGCTTGCGGCCACAAATGACGAGCTCCGCGCCGAGCGCGAGGAAGCGACGTCCCATCGCAGCGCCGAGACCCGAGCCGCCGCCGGTGACGAGGATGCGCTTGTTCTTGAGCAGACCTGTTTCAAACATCGTTTGAATTCCTTTTTCTTCTTGCTCCGTCATTGCGCGCGAAGCGAAGCAATCCAGACTATTTCCGCGGCACGGACTCTGGATTGCTTCGCCGCACTCGCAATGACGTGAGGATAGGCCTGCGCATCGCGTTCGGCAAAGAAACCGGATTGTCGCCCGTGCCTAAATCCGGCAGAAACGGACAAACTATAATTCCGCTCCGAAACGCCAAGTGCTTTAACCAAGTACTTCTCAACAAGGTGCCGCCATGAAAGCCATCCTCTGCTCGCAATATTGCCAACCCGACGATCTCGTGCTGGCCGACGTGCCGGATCCGGTGGCCGGACCGGGCGAGGCGGTGATCGCGATCAAGGCGGCTGCGCTGAACTTCTTCGACATCCTGATGATTCAGGGCAAATACCAGATCAAGCCGCCGTTCCCGTTCTCACCGGCCGCCGAAGTCGCCGGTGTGATCGAGAGCATCGGTCCCGGCGTCACCGACCTGAAGGTCGGCGATCGCGTCGTCGCCTCCTGCGGCCACAACGGCGCCCGAGAGAAGATCGCGCTGCCGGCGGCGTCGATCGTGAAGATCCCCGACAATCTCGACTACGACCGCGCGGCCGGCATCATCATCATCTACGGCACGGCGCTGCATGCGCTGGAAGACCGCGCCAGCCCGAAGCCCGGCGAGACGCTCGCGGTGCTCGGTGCAGCCGGCGGCACGGGCCTTGCGGCTTGCGAGCTCGGCAAGCTGATGGGCCTGAAGGTGATCGCCTGCGCCTCGTCGGACGAGAAGCTCGAATTCGCGAAAGCGCACGGTGCCGAGCTGACGCTGAACTACGCCAAGGAAGATTTGAAGGAAGGCTTGCGCAAACTCACCAGCGGCAAGGGTGTCGACATCATCTTCGATCCCGTGGGCGGCGCTTACGCCGAGCAGGCGCTGCGCTCGATCGCCTGGGAAGGCCGCTTCCTCGTCATCGGCTTTGCCGCCGGCGACATTCCGAAGATGCCGCTGAACCTCGCGCTCTTGAAAGGCTGCGACATCCGCGGCGTGTTCTGGGGCGCCTGGACCCGGCTCAACGCGGCAAAGAACCGCGCCAACCTCGAGAAGCTCGTGAAGTGGACGGCGGAAGGAAAGATCTCCTCGCACGTCGATCGCACCTTCCCGCTGGCACAGACCGCCGACGCACTGAAGGTGCTCGCCGGACGACAGGCGATGGGCAAGGTGATCCTGCACCCATAACCCGCGCAGGACATTCTCGAACTCGTCATGGCCGGGATCAAGCCCGGCCATGACGCGGTTTCGCGCGTACTGACGCGCCCAGCATGGTCAAAGCGACCTCAATCACCGCGATCAAAATTGCGGTGCACATCGCCTCGTTGCCTCAATCAAACCTCAATATTTCCAGATTCGCGCAAACCGCCGTCGTTTTTTAGGCTGAATCGGACTGCGACTTACCGGTTCCAGTTTGCGGGGCGCTTCTAGACAACAACGACAAGACCACTCCGACCGGAGAAAACCCGGCGCGTTGCTTTAGTATTTGGGGAGCATCACACCATGGAGACGACGGCCTACCGTCCGTCCAAGGCGTCGCGGGCGTTCGACGTCGAGCAAGCCACGACCGATCAGGACGCCATGCCCTACATTTTGGCACAGGCTGACCGGGCCGACCTTTCACCACACGATCCCATTCCGCTGTTGCTGTCCGACCCGAACGGCATGCCCGATCCGCGGGAGTTTGCGTCCCGCCGCGTGCGGTCGCGCGCCGGTCTCGCGACCCAGATCGTCACGAGCGTTCTCGCCGCTGCAGCAATTGCGTTGCTGGTGGCACTGTTTCACTCCGATGTCAGCCGTCTGTTCGCCGTCAATGCAAGAGCCTGGATGAACAGCATGACGGCGAATCCGCCGGCGGCACCTCCGGCGCCGATCGCGCGCCAGATTCCGCTGAGGGACCCGGCCCGCGTGGCGGACACGATGCAGTTCGCGAGCGCTGAGGCCAGGGATACGAACGTGCCGCCGATGCCGAGCCGCGAGGCGATCGCGGCCGCCTACCAGAACGCACTACAGGCCCAGACACCGGCGCAGCCGGCGCTGTTCGTCGCGCCGCCATCTGAGCCGGCTCCGCCGGTCAAGACTCTCGACGCCGTGACACTGGCCGGGCTGATGACGCGCGCCAGGAGCCTGATCGCGATCGGCGATATCGCCGCCGCCCGGCTGCTGCTCGAGCGCGCCGCGCATGCGCAGGATGCCACCGCCGCGCTCGTACTGGCTCAGACCTACGATCCGGCCGTGCTCGGCACCAACGATATGCGAAGCATCTCCGCCAACCCTGCAGCCGCGCGAAACTGGTACCAAAAGGCCGCGGCGCTCGGGTCGGCGGAGGCGCGCCAGCGCCTCATGCAAATTCAGAACTAAGATTTTGATTTAGACAGCAGGGGACATCATGCGTAACGCGGTGAGAATGGCGCTTGTCGCCATAACGATGATCTATGGCCTGTCGGCTCGTGCCGAGCAGACCGAATACGACCCGAGCAAGGTCTCTGACAGTCTCAAGGCGATCTTCCAGTTCGGATCAGTCTCGACCAAGCAGGCCCTCAACGCTAACACGGTGACCCTGATCACCGGCACCATCGGCGGCACCTACGTGCAGTTCGGCGCCGACCTCGCCTCAGTGCTCGATGACGGCAACAACCTGCGCGTGCTCCCGATCGTCGGCCGAGGCTCGGTGCAGAGCGTCGCCGACATCCTGTTCCTGCAAGGCGTCGATCTCGGCATCGTGCGATCGGACACGCTCGACTATCTCGAGCGCAAGGGTTTCGCGAAGGACATCAAGAAGCAGTTCACCTATGTGACGAAACTCTACAATGAGGAAATGCAGGTCATCACGCCGAAATCGATCCCGACGCTGAAGGATCTCGAAGGCAAGACCGTGAGCGTGGACCTGCCCAACGGCGGCACCTTCGTCACCGCGCTTACCGTGTTCGAACGGCTCGGGATCAAGGCGAAGTTCGTCTATATCGAGCAGCGCATCGCCATGGAGAAGCTGAAAGCCGGCGAGATCGACGCGGTGATCGTGGTCGGCGGCAAGCCGTACAAGTCGGTGAGCACCTTCAACAACGACGGCCGCTTCCACTTTGCGAGCGTCGACTACGCCAAGCCGCTGCAGAGCGACTATCTGCCGGCGACGCTGACTGCAAAGGACTATCCGAACCTGATCAAGGACGGCGAGACCGTGGACACGATCGCGGTGCCGGCAGTGCTCGCAGCCTACAACTGGGCACCGAACACCGAGCGCTATCGCAAGATCGCGCAGTTCGTGGACGCGTTCTTCACCAAATTCCCGGCACTGCAGAACCCGCCGTTCCATCCCAAATGGAAGGAGGTCTCGCTCGCCGCACCGCTGTCGGGCTGGAACAGGCTGCCGGTGGCGCAGCAATGGCTCGACCGCCACGGCGTCGAGCCGGTGGCGAGGCAGCGCTTCGAGACGTTCCTGAAACAGAACCCCGCGGCCGCGAAAGTGTCCGACGCCGACAAGGAAGCGCTCTTCAAGCAATTCCAGGCCTGGGAAGCTGAGAACGGCGCGCGGATGCAGCCGAGGTCGGAGAAGCGGATGCACGCGAGGTAAGAGAAAAAGTAGCTGCGGTCAGCGCGAGCGATGACGCCGCGGCGCTGGGGCGAGCGATCCAGTATTCCGGCGATAGTCATGATTGAGCCGAGAAGCCGCGGCGTACTGGATTCCCCTTCGGTTCACGATGCAAGTGCAACACCTGCTAAGGTGTTGTTGCGATGGGACGATGTTATGGCCAGCTCAGCCTTGAAGAGCGCGTTGAGATATACCGCCTGCATGCGGGCGGTATATCTCAA
>JAEWFG010000175.1 GCA_023388935.1 Pseudomonadota bacterium
GCCGCGCCTTCGTCCAGCATGGGCAAAACCGCGTCTCTGGGCTTGGGCGGAAGCATCAGGACCACCCGATCAACGCCGGCGTCACGGTAGCGTTTTAGCACGTCCAAGTCTCGGGGCGCCCCGAAGACGTCGAAGGAGAGGGACTCGGGATCGCGGCCAGCGTCCTTTGCCATTCGACGGAATTGCGGCAGCACCTCAAGTGGATCCATCGCGCGCCCTCCGATCGGAATCCAGCCATCGCCGTAGGCGATCGCCCGTTTTGCCGCGTGGGGGAATGCGCCCCCAACAACGATGGGCGGGTGAGGCTTTTGAACCGGTTTGGGCCACTGCATCATGGGTTCGAACTTGACGAATTCGCCGTCGAATGCCGCCGTCGACTGCGTCCAGATTTGCTTCATTGCCTCGATCCGCTCACGCATCAGCTTGAAGCGGGTTGAAAACGCAGTGCCGTGATTGGCCATCTCCTCCTCGTTCCAACCCCCGCCAATGCCGAAAATAAATCGGCCCGAGGAAAGGCGGTCGACGGTCGATACCTCCTTAGCGGTGTGGATTGGATCACGCTCGACGACAAGACAGATTCCCGTCGCAAGCTTGATGGTTTTCGTCACCGCGGCGGCAGCGGCCAGCGAGACGAATGGATCGTAGCTATCGTAATAGTACTTCGGCAGCTCGGCGCCGCCGGGCCACGGCGATTTGCGACTCGTAGGAATGTGACTGTGCTCCGGCAACCACAATGACTCGTAACCTCGCGCCTCCGCCGCCAAGGCAAGTTCGTGCGGCGGAATCGAGTAATCCGTCGGAAACATCGAAAGCCCGACATGCATGTCCAGTGCTCCTCGGTTGCGGCCAGGCTCCATCACCATGATGGTCGCACACATCAGGGACGCGAACCCAACTCTACCAGAGAAATGGGCGGACGTACCGCCGATTGTCGCAATCGCCGGCTCTCACCGCAGCGACGGCTTGTCGAGCTTTCCAAGACGGGCGGAATGAACGGACCTCGGAGTGAGAAGATCGGGACTTCCCCATTGTGGTTGCAACAGCCTTAGGCTTGATCATCATGGTCGGCCTCGTGCTGGCCCACGGACAGGTTGCCCCAGCTCGTCACCCGCTCCAGGCGGACCGCGATGACGGGCCGTTCGGCGATCTGCATCGCCGCCAACTGACTGTATCGAGAGCGTAGCAGCTCCTGCGCCCGATCGTGTTCCGTCCCGGCGCCCAGGATCTCGGCCCGTCCACGCAACATCACCCAGCCGAGGCGGGTCCAGTCTTCATCGTACCGATCAACCACGATAGCGACCATCGGGTTATTCTCGATGTTGCGGACGCGCTTGAGAGCTGGCCCAGCCGCGAGCTTCGGCTTCTCGTCGATGGTGATGTAAAGGGCGCGTTGCGAAATCGTAAAGCACACCGGCACGACGTGCGGAATAGACCGGTTATCGACCGTGGCAAGATGCCCGATCCGTTGCGTCAACAGGAACCTGCGCTCGCGGTCTGACAGCACGTGATGGTCCGCCGCTCGAAGACTGTCAATCGCGCCGATACTGTCACGACTTGGCTCGGCTTCGCTACCCAGGAATCGGCATTCGACCAAAACGTCGGCGGCCTGTCGACGTATTAGAAATCGCGGTCGCGATCAATCCGGTGATAGCGCATCCGATGCTCAGCCGCGCGCTCGAACGGCACTGCTCGCCAGCCAACGCGCCGACCACCTGTTTTCCAGTGATTGCGGTGATCGCGATGGATTACGGTTCGCAGGCCGTGCATGTGACGAACCAGAGCCTGATCTACCGCGTCCAGTCTGATGCCCAAAGCCGGCTGGCCGCGGCTTACATGATCTTCGCGCCAATCGCCTTGCGCTTGAACTGGATTTGGCCGATCGGGCGTCCGATGGTATGTTCCCTAGAGCTTTGAGGAGAGGGCACGATGGCCGAAGCGAAACTCGCTCCGAACTTGCCGGACTGGATGCTTGAGCACGCGAGCCGCTATCTCGCGAGCGGCGGAACCGACGGGCACATGTACAAGGTAACTGTGCCCAAGCTAGGTGAGATCACGGTTCCGGCGCTGCTGCTGACCACCACCGGCCGCAAGTCTGGCGATAAGTTCATATTTCCGCTGTTTTACGGAATGGTCGGCGACAGTTACTTCATAATCGCCTCAAAGGGAGGCGCGCCCGAACACCCAGGATGGTATCGCAACATTCTTGCGAATCCCAACGTTGAAGTACAAGTCGCGACCAAGAAGATGAATGCGCGGGCCAGGACAACGAAGGGCGAGGAACGCCTCCGACTTTGGAAAAAGGCGCTCGAATTCTGGCCGCCCTACGCCGACTATCAGCTCAAGACCGAGCGCGAGATACCAGTGGTCGTGCTGGATCCGGTCCATTAGGGTACGTGGCGGCCTTCTGCCGCGGCGACGGCATCTCGCTGGTCGCACGGTTTCGTCTCTTTGCCGGCCCACGGGATAGCCGCTCGCACGCTCCTTCAACCGGAGGCAATCGACATGAAACTCGGACGCCTTGGCGTGTGGTACAGCACCGACAAGCTCGACGGATCGCAGCTGCGCGATTTTGTGCGCACGGTCGAGAAAAATGGCTACTCGAACCTTTGGTATCCGGAATCGCGGGGCTACGAGTCGATGTCGCTGGCCGCCACGCTCCTGTCGAGTAGCGAGAAGCTGATGATAGGCAGTTCGATCGCCAACATCTATGCACGCGATTCTTTTACGGCGCAGCGTGCCGTAGTCTCGCTGAACGCGCTCTATGGCGGCCGGTTCATTCTAGGTCTCGGCGTCAGCCACATCCCGATGGTCGAGGGTCTACGTGGCCATCGCTACGACAAGCCGTTGGCGGCGATGAGCGCCTATCTCGACGGCATCAACAGATCTGCGCCCGCCGACGAACTTCCAGTCGTGGTCGCAGCGCTCGGACCGAAGATGCTGGCCCTGAGCGGTGCCAAGTCGCGGGGCGCGGTCCCGTATAATGCGACGCCAAAGCATACGGCTGAGGCTGCCGCGATCCTCGGGCCTGCAAAATGGCTGGCTGTGGAGCAGAAGGTCACGATCGAGACCGATCCGGCAAAGGCGCGGGCGCTCGGGCGCAAGGAATTGTCGCGCTACATGGTGCTGCCAAACTACCGCAACAGCTGGCTGCGCCAGGATTTTACCGAGGCTGACCTCGCCGACGGCGGCAGCGACCGGTTCATTGATGCGATGGTGCTGTGGGGCGACGCCGACACGGTCAGGCACGGCCTTCGAGAGCACTTTGCGGCCGGCGCCACGCATGTCTGCCTGCAGCCCGTCCACGCGGAGGGCGATTACGCCGCGCGCGACCGCATGCTGGCTACGCTCGCCGATACCTGAGGCGAACCTCAGAGCAGATCGGCGACTGCGTTACGGTAGCGGCGCATGGCGCCGACATGGTCGGCCATGCTGCGGCCGGCCATGCGCTTGTGGTGATAGCCGCCAAATGTGTTGTGCAAGGTGACATGCGTGACGCCGGCCTTCTTCCAGAAGCTGATTTCCTCGCGCCAGTCTTTTTCCGTGCCGGTGCCGGTCGAGGTCCAGACTTCGAGACCAACAGATCCCGGATCGCGTCCCTCGGCTTCCACCAGCCGGCGCAGCTTGTCGAATTCGGCGACGGCCTTGGGTCCCGGCGGCTCGGACAGCATCATCCAGCCGTCGCCCCATTTGGCGATCCGCTGCAGCGTCACATCCATATGACCACCAAACCACAGCGGAATTTTGCGCTTTGGTGGCCGGGGATTGATGCCGGCGTCGGGGAGGCGGTGCCACTTGCCTTCGAACGTCACATAGGGATCGGCCCACAATGCTTGCATCACCTGAACCTGTTCCTCGGACCGTTTGCCGCGGTTGTGGAAATTCTCGTTGAGGCCGACGAACTCCATCGCGTTCCAACCGACGCCGACGCCGAACCGGAAGCGCCCGCCGCTGAGTACGTCGAGACTGGCGGCTTGCTTGGCAACCAGCACGGTCTGGCGCTGCGCGAGGATCAGCACCTGGGTGGAGAGTTCAACCTTTTTCGTGCAGGCGGCGATGAAGCCGAACGCGACGAAGGGGTCGTGGAACAGACCGAGCCCACCCGCGCGGCCGCTGGCGGGGTTCGCCGGGTTGCCGCCGAGCACATGGTCCGCCAGCGTCAGACCGTCGTAACCTTCGGCCTCGGCGAGCTCGGCATATTCGCGCACGATCGAGCCATCGCCGCCGATGTCACCGTAAGGCAGGGCTATTCCGAGATGCATGGTCGCTTCCCCTTTTGGCTGGTCGCTGCTTTCCCGCTAATCTATAGATTTCCAGCATGTGTACCATGGCGTCGGCAGCGGCCGGCGCCAGCCAGGAGATTTGCGGTGATCAAGCTCGGATACAAGGCATCGGCGGAGCAATTCCCGCCGGGCGCGTTGCTGGGCTTCTCATGTCTTGCCGAGGAAGTCGGCTTCGATTCCGTCTTCATCAGCGATCACTTCCAGCCATGGAAGCATGTCGACGGCCATGCGCCGTTTTCTCTGACGTGGCTGGGTGCGCTCGGAGCCAAGACCTCGCGTGTCGTGATAGGTACCAGTGTGCTGACGCCGACGTTCCGCTACCATCCCTCTATCGTAGCCCAAGCATTCGGCACGATTGGTGCGATGTTTCCGGGACGCGTCGTGCTCGGAATCGGCACCGGCGAAGGACTCAACGAGGTGCCGTCGACGGGGCAGCCCTGGCCGGAATTCAAGGAGCGATTCGCTCGCCTGCGCGAAGCCGTAACACTGATCCGGGCGCTGTGGACCCAGGAGCGCGTCAGCTTCGAAGGCGAATACTACAAGACCGAGAAGGCGACGATCTACGATCGCCCGGACACGCCGGTACCGATCTATGTAGCCGCCGCGGGCGCCCTCGTGGCGCGTTATGCAGGCCGCGCCGCCGAGGGGTTCATCTGCACGAGCGGCAAGAAGCCGGAGCTCTACACCGAAACCCTGTTGCCAAAGGTCGCCGAGGGCATCACGGCGTCGGGGGATGCGTCGAAGGCCTTCGATCGCATGATCGAGGTCAAGGTATCGTTTGATACCGACGAGGCGCGCGCGCTCGAGGACACGCGGCATTGGGCGGCGCTCGCGCTGACGCCTGAGGAAAAGATGACAGTTGAGGATCCCGTCGAGATGCAGCGCCTCGCAGACGCTCTGCCGCTGGAGCGCGCCGCCAGTCGATGGATCGTGTCCAGCGACGCCGATGAGCACGTCGAGCGGATTGGTTACTATGTTGGCCTCGGCTTCCGGCATCTGGTATTCCATGCGCCGGGACCGGACCAGGCACGCTTCCTGAAACTTTACGGTGAGCTGGTGCTGCCGCGCCTTCGCAAGCGTTTCGGTTGAGTGGGGGGGCCAGCCGATGCAACGCAGCGACGCCGTCGAACTTCTCGCCGTACCCGGCATTCCGCTCGTAAGCAAGGACGACGATCTCGTCGCCATGATCGGCGATGGTGTGGCGCGTGGTGGTATCGTGCCGCGTGGCGGCGACGTCTTCGTGCTGGCGCAGAAGATCGTGTCCAAGGCCGAAGGGCGCATAGTCGATCTTGCGACGGTCAAGCCGTCGACGAAGGCGATCGAGCTGGCCGGCAAGGTTCAGAAAGATCCCCGCCTCGTCGAACTGATCCTGTCGGAATCGGTACGCGTCGTGCGGGCAAGGCCGGGCGTCCTGATTGTCGAGCATAGGCTCGGCCTGGTGATGGCCAATGCGGGCATCGACCAGTCCAATGTCGGCTCGCCGGATGATCCGCGCCGTGCCCTCCTACTGCCGGTCGATCCCGACGGCAGCGCGGCGATGTTGAGGAAGCGCCTGTCGCAAAGGTTCGGCGTGCCTATCGCGGCAGTCATCAGCGACAGTTTCGGCCGCGCCTGGCGGCGCGGTACCTGCGGCGTAGCGATCGGCGCCGCCGGCCTGCCGTCGCTGATGGATCTGCGAGGTTCGCCCGATCTGTACGGCCGCGAGCTGCAAGTCAGCATCACCGGGCATGCGGACGAGATCGCCGCCGCAGCATCGCTGGTCATGGGACAGGGCGCCGAAGGTCAGCCCGTCGTGATCGTGCGCGGCCTGACCTGGCACGGTCCCGAAAATGCGGCGTCCGAACTGGTGCGCCCGGCTGCCGAGGACATGTTCCGATGAGGAAACGACTGGTCGTGGCGCTGTCCGGCGGGATCGGTGGCGCGAAACTGGCACTCGGTCTGAGCCGCGTCCTGCCGGCCGACGAGCTGCTGGTGATTGCCAATACCGGCGACGATTTCGAGCACCTCGGGCTAACCATCTCGCCCGATATAGACACGTTGATCTACACGCTTGCGGGCATCAATAATCCCGCGACCGGTTGGGGCCGGCGTGATGAGACGTGGTCGTTCATGGAGAGCATCAGCGCGCTTGGCGGCGAGGACTGGTTTCGGCTCGGCGACCGCGATCTGGCGATGCATGTCGAGCGCACCCGTCGCCTGCGCCAGGGGCAGACCCTGTCCGAAGTAACTGCCGATATTTGCCGCCGTCTCGGCATCGGCGCCCGCGTGGTGCCAATGAGCGACGACCGCGTGCGCACACGCGTGCGCAGTGAGATGGGCTGGATCGACTTCCAGGACTATTTCGTCCGCCAGCAGTGCCGGCCGGTGGTGCACGAGCTGGCTTTCGACGGCGTGACGCTCGCCCGACCGCAAGCCGATATAACGGCGGCGTTGCGTTCGGGCGATGTGCGGGCGGTGATCATCTGTCCGTCGAATCCTTTCATCAGTGTCGAGCCGATACTGGCGATTCCCGGGATGCGCGACGCGATCAAGGCAAGTAGCGCACCGGTTGTTGCGGTGTCGCCGATCATCGGCGGGCAGGCCGTCAAGGGGCCAACCGCGAAGATGATGCGCGAACTTGGCCTTGAGGCCAGCGCCGTCGGCGTCGCCGCACGCTATGGCGACCTGCTGGATGGTTATGTTGTCGACCACGCTGACGCCGATGGGATCGGCAATGTCGGCCCGCGCGTCACCATCACGAAAACGCTGATGACGAGCTTGCAGGACCGCGAGGCTCTGGCGCGCGTGACGCTCGACGCGGCGGACGCATTGGCATCGCAGCGATGAGCGACATCTGGGCGGTCATTCCGGTCAAGGAGTTCGACGGCGCCAAGCACCGGCTGTCGGGCCTGCTGTCGCCGCCACAACGAAAGCTGCTCGCCGAAACGATGCTCACTGACATGCTCGACTCGGTCGCCGGCTCCCGGCTTCTGGCCGGCGTGATGATCGTAACCCTCGATCCACGTGCGACGGCGCTTGGCAACAAGATAGGTGCGCGGATCGTGGCCGAGGGGGCGCGGGACGGACATACCGGCAGCGTGAACGCCGGCCGCCGACTTCTCGCGGACGAGGGACGCCCTGGTATGATCACGATGCCCGGGGACATTCCAGCTACCCGTGCCAGCGAGATAGACGCGGTGCTGTCTGCGCACCTCGCTGCGCCGTCATTCACAATCGCGCCGGCGCATGACGACCTCGGATCCAATGCCGTGGTCTGCTCGCCGCCGGAATCGGTGCCGCTTCGCTTCGGCGATAACAGCTATTTTCCGCACCTCGACGCTGCGCGGCTGCAAGGCATCGAGCCGACGTTGGTTCGCCAGCCCGGAATCGCGATGGATATCGATCAGCCGGTCGATCTGGCGCTTTTCCTGCGCCTGCCGCAATCAGCAGGCACGCGCACCCGTGCACTGCTAGAAGAACTTGGTGTGCCCGAGCTGCTGGCCAGACGGGGCATTTCCTAATTAGGCTTAGCCGACCGCCGCCTTCTTGCATGGCGGCGTCTGCACGATCGGCGCCAGCTCGGCCGCGACCAGGGACGCGGCACGGCGCTCTTCCGCCACCGGCCGATAGAGTGTGTCGCGCTGTATCGGTTCGCGGCCGATCGAGTGGATCAGCGCTTCCATGTCGTGCGGCGGAAACTCCTGGCCGTGCTGGGTGCCGGCGGCGCGCGAGATGCTCTCGTTCATCAGCGTGCCGCCGAGATCGTTGGCGCCGGACTTCAGGCAGATCGCGGCGCCGGCCGGCCCCATCTTCACCCAGGAGGTCTGGATGTTCGGGATCAGCGGATGCAACGCCAGCCGCGCGACGGCATGCATGAGCACGGCTTCGCGGAACGTGGGACCAGATCGGGCCTTGCCGTGCCGGTACATCGGCGCTTCCATGTGGACGAAGGGAAGCGGTACGAATTCGGTGAAGCCGCCGGTTTCCGCCTGCAGGTCACGCAGCGCCAGCAGATGTGTCGCCCACGACGCGGAGCTCTCGACGTGCCCGTACATGATGGTCGAGGTGGTGCGCAATCCAGCCTCATGGGCTGCGCGCTGCACGTCGAGCCATTGGCCGGTGTTGATCTTGTCGGGGCAGATGATGGCGCGCACCTCATCGTCGAGGATTTCCGCCGCCGTGCCGGGCAGGGTGCCGAGACCGGCCGCCTTCAGCCTGGTGAGGAATTCGCGAACTGTTAGTCCGAGCGTCGCCGCGCCTTGCGTGACCTCCAGCGCGGAAAAGGCGTGGATGTGCATCTCGGGGACAACAGACTTGATCGCCCGGCAGATCGTCTCATAGGTAGCGCCGGTGTAGTCGGGATGGATGCCGCCCTGCAGGCACACTTCCGTCGCTCCGCGGTCCCATGCTTCGATCGAGCGGCGCTGGATTTCTTCAATGGCGAGATCGTAAGGTGAGCCGCGCAGATCCTCATGCGTGCGGCCTTTCGAGAAGGCGCAGAACTTGCACCTGAAATGGCAGATGTTGGTGTAGTTGATGTTGCGGTTGACGACGTAACGCACGACGTCGCCACTGACCGCGCGTCGCAACGCGTCGGCGGCCTGCGTGACATAGCGGTAGCCAGCATCGCGCGCCGCGAACAGATGCACGATGTCAGTCGAGGCCAACCGTTCGCCCGAAGATGCTCGCTCGACGATTCCTGAGATGCGGGTGTCGACGCTGCGGGCGAGCACCAGCGGTGCTGGCGGCGGCGTGGTGTTGCCGGGCGCCCATTCATCCTCGCGCGCAAAACCTTCCGCGTCGCTCATGCGGCGCACGCGGGTGGCGATTTCGGGAGCCAGCCAACTATCGGCGGCGCGCACATAGGCGGGATAAATCGGCAGGCGGTTTACCAGCAGCTTGCCAGCCTCCGCGCTCTTGCGGGCGAGTTCGGCAATGCCCGGCCATGGCGCTTCGGGGTTCACATGATCGGGCGTGACCGGCGAGATGCCGCCCCAGTCATTAAGTCCCGCGTCGATCAGCTTTTGATAGACGCCAGGCGACAGATTCGGCGGCGCCTGGATGTTCATGTCGGGCCCGAGGATGAGACGCGCAGCCGCAATCGTCCACAGCAAATCGTCGAGGTCGGGTTCGTCGGAATCGGCGAGCTTGGTGTCGGGCTTGGCCCGGAAGTTCTGAACGATGACTTCCTGGATATGGCCATGGGCGGCGTGCAGATCCCGTATGGCCTCCAGCGCGTCGATCCGTTCGTCGCGCGTCTCGCCGATGCCGATCAGGATGCCGGTCGTGAACGGAACCTTCAACTCGCCGGCCAGACGCAAAATTTCCAGCCTGACCGCTGGATGTTTGTCGGGAGAGCCGTAGTGAACGCCGCCCTGCCTGCACAACCGCTCGCTGGTCGACTCCAGCATGATGCCCTGGCTCGCGGTCACCTCGCGCAGTCTCGCGATCTCCTCGCAGGTCATCACGCCGGGATTGGCATGCGGCAGCAAGCCAGTCTCGCGCACCACCAGTGCGCACATCGCGGTGAGATAGGAGATCGTCGTCTCGTGGCCGAGCGCCTTCAATGCGTCGCGCGCGGCCTGGTATCGCAGCTCGGGCTTGTCACCCAGCGTGAACAGCGCCTCGGTGCAACCGGCTGCCGCACCGGCGCGGGCGATGGCAAGCACCTCGTCGGGTGAGAGATAGACTGGTTTGCCGGCGCGCGGCACCTGCGCGAACGTGCAGTAGTGGCAGACGTCGCGGCAGAGTTTGGTCAGCGGAATGAAGACTTTTCGCGAATAGGAGATCAGCCGGCCGTGCGCGGAATCGCGCAACGCTGACGCTTCCGCCATCAATTCTGCCAGCGGAGCTTCGAACCGCTGCCGCTGTCTACCGGCCGTCGTCACAATCAGTCATCTCCGCCGGTCAAGGGTCGCATTTCCTGCGGGAAGCGCTTGCCGCCACCCGTTGGCGGCCGCATGGTGTCGCATCGACGCCAGCAATGCAATGCAGGGAAGGGCGCAACCATGCTGATCGGCTTCAACGCACCGACCGCCGGCCCCCTGTCGGCCGCGGACAAGCTGGCGAAAATCGTGGTTGGCGCAGAGGCGATGGGTTTCGATTACGCGACGTTCAGCGACCATGTCGTGATTCCGACCGCGATCGCGGCCGAATATCCCTACAGCGCCTCCGGGGAATTCCCCAGCGGCACCCGCGGCGAGCGGCACGAACAGTTGACGGAGATCGCCTGGATCGCCGCCAAAACGACGCGGCTGCGTCTCGTGACCTCTGTCATGGTGGTGCCGCACCGGCCGGCCGTGCTGACCGCCAAGATTCTCTCGACCATCGATCTGCTGTCGGGCGGCCGGCTGACGCTCGGTATCGGCGCGGGCTGGATGCGCGAGGAATTCGAGGCCATCGATGCGCCGGATTTCGATGCGCGTGGGACCGTGACTGACGAATATGTCCGCGCTTTTGTGGAACTTTGGACCAAGGACGCGCCGAAATTCGACAGCAAGCATGTCAAATTCTCCAATATCGGTTTCGATCCCAAGCCCGTGCAGAAGCCGCATCCGCCGATCTGGGTCGGCGGCGAGAGCGGTCCGGCTCTGCGGCGGGCCGCGCGCCTCGGCGATGCCTGGTATCCGATCGGGACCAATCCGCAGAACCCGCTCGACAGCTTGTCGCGGTTCAAGGCCCAGGCAGCGCGCCTTGCCAAGTTGACCGCGGAAGCGGGGCGCGATCCCAAGGCAGTCGGTCTGAGCTTGCGCGTCACGGTGTTTGGCGAGACTGCGTCGCCACAGGCCAGCGATGGCGAACATCGCCTGTTTGCCGGGCCGCCGGCGCTCATCGCGGCAGACATCCGGGCGATGCGCGACATGGGCGTCGGCAGTCTCGACTTCGGCTTCGGCGGCGCGGCAGCCGAAGAAGTGCTCGCGGCCATGCAGAAATTCCGGACCGAGGTCTTGCCGCTCGTCTAGCGCGCGACGTCGAATGCACGCTCGCGGGCGTGAGGGTTGCCGCGGTCCTGCATCCAGCCGTGCTCCTCACATTCCTTGATCGCACCGGCGTCGGTGAGCACCGAGATAGCCCAGCCCCGCAGCGTCAGGCCCGCTGGCCGCCTTTCCTTGGACATCAGCATTGAATTCGCTCCACCGAGACGAATCCTCGTCTTCCGCTTGCGTTCCAGCCGCTTAGCGCAGGGCAGGG
>JAEWFG010000337.1 GCA_023388935.1 Pseudomonadota bacterium
ATCGCGATACGCCCCTCTTCCTCGGGCCGGAGTGAGGCGACACATACGCCGTTTCCGAAATTCGGTAAAGTGGAATATTTTTGACGGCGCGCGTTGACCGACAGCTTGGGTGTTTTGCCCGACGGGCTACGCAAGGTCTTGTAGCCCGGATGAGCGAAGCGATATCCGGGGTTCTGGGGGCGACTGTCCCGGGTATCGCTTCGCTCACCCGGGCTACGACACGTCACCCCGCCAGCCGCTCGATCACGAGATCGAGCAGCGCACGCAGGCGGGCGAGGCGCCTGAGATCGCGGTGATAACCGACGAAGGTGTCGCGGCCGGGCGGCGGTGTGCCGATGTCGAGCGCGACCAGCCGCCGGTCGCGGTCGCCGAGCGGCCTCGGCAGCACGGCAAACCCGCCGCCGTTCGCACAGAGCTCAGCCTGCGCCTGCCTATTGTTGCTGCGCGAGGCGACTTCCGCATTCGGCAGCGTACGCTTCAGCCAGACGGCATCCGGCATGTCGGCGAATTCGGCATTCATGGTCACGACGCGGACGTCACTCCCATCACCGGCCCGTGGCGCCTTGCTGCCCTTGCGGCCATAGAGCGCGTAGGGAATGTGGAGCAATTTTCTGGAGATCACCTCGGGCTCGTCGAACGCCTTGATGCGGAAAACGAGATCGGCTTCGCGTCGCGGCAGGCTGTAAAGGCGCGCATCGGTCAGAAGCTCGATGCTTACCTTGGGATGGCGTTTGCCGAAGGCCGCGATGATCGGCGACAGCATCACCGTCCCGAACCAGTCCGACGACGACAGGCGCAGCAAACCGTCGAGCTGCGTCTCTGCGCCGGATATGCGCCGTTCCAGCGCGATCGCCTCTTCCTCGATCCGCTCGGCATGCCTTAGCACGGCCGTGCCTTCGTCGGTCAGCACGAAGCCATCGCCCGTGCGCTGGAACAGCGTTTGTCCCAACGACGTTTCAAGTGCGCGAAGCCGCCGTCCCATCGTCGGCTGGGTCTGGCCGATTTTCCGTGCGGCAGCGCCGAGCGTGCCTTCGCGCGCAATCGCCAGGAAGATGCGCAGATCGCTCCAGTCCATCGGAATCCTTTCCATACAAAAATGTATGACAATCGTACATTCTTGTTCCTTTCCATGCAAAAAATCATGGACATATTGGAGACCGACAACGGAGCAAGACGATCATGACGAGACAATCGACGATGCGCGCAGGCGTCCTGGAGACCCACAACGCGCCGCTGCGGCTCTCAACCATCTCCACGCCCGAGGTCGGCCCGCGCGAGGTGCTGGTGCGGGTGCGCGCGAGCGGGGTCAATCCGCTCGACACCAAGATCCATGCCGGCGCGGCAGCGCATGCGCGCCATCCGCTGCCCGCGATCCCTGGGATCGATCTCGCCGGCGTGGTCGAACAGACCGGGCGCGAGGTGACACGGTTTAAGCCGAGCGACGAAGTCTACGGCATGACCGGTGGTGTCGGCGGCGTACAGGGATCGCTCGCGGAATTCGCCGCCGTCGATGCCGACCTTCTGGCGTTGAAGCCCGCCAATCTCAGCATGCGGGAGACAGCCGCCCTGCCCCTCATCTTCATCACGGCCTGGGAAGGCCTGATCGACCGCGCCGCCTTGAAGGCCGGGCAGAAGGTTTTGATCCATGGCGGCGCGGGCGGCGTCGGCCATATCGCGATCCAGATCGCGCGCGCTCTCGGAGCGGAGGTGTTCGCAACTGGCTCGGCATCGCAGCGCGCCACCATCGAGGGCTTTGGAGCGACCTTCATCCACCGCGATACCGCCATCGCGGCCTACGTCGCGCAGCATACCGGCGGCCGCGGCTTCGACGTCGTCTACGACACTGTCGGCGGCAAGGTGCTTGATGCCTCCTTTGAAGCGGTGCGCCGGTTCGGCCATGTGGTGAGTGCGCTCGGCTGGGGCACGCATGCGCTTGCACCGCTCTCGTTCCGCGCCGCCACCTATTCCGGCGTGTTCACGCTGCTGCCGTTGCTGTCAGGCGAAGGCCGCGCGCATCACGGGGAAATCATGGCGGAAGCCACGCGCCTGGTTGAGGCCGGCAAGCTCGTCCCGCTGCTCGATCCCAGGCCCTTCACTCTGGAGAGCGTCGGTGAGGCCTATGCGCTGATCCGCGATCACGCCGCCAAGGGCAAGCTGGTCGTCGATATCTGATATCGAGGTCGTAACCCGGATGGAGTTGCACCTCTTCGCGCTGCGCGTGGACGCCGCTATTCTTCGCTGGACGCCGCGGAGCGCTTTCGCAAAGGGGCCTGCGACAGCAGGAAGAACAATGCGCGCTCGCCATGATATTTGGCGGACGGCCGGCTGCGTTCGAAGCCATCGGCAAATATCTTGCCCGACTGGTCGCACACCCGCCACCGCCACCCAAACCGCTTACGCCTGGTAAGGATCACCTCGAACATGCCGACGGGCTTGGTCCCCTGCTCCTGCCGGTCTCGCTGGCATGCAAGCCTGCTCCGGCCTCTCCCGTTAGACGGATGCCCGACATATAACGCAGCAGGGCGAAAAGAGAACAAAATTGACTATCGGAAATGCGTATCTTGCACCCCCTGGTAGCGCTGACAGAGTCTTCAAACCAGAGCACAGGTGATGACGGTGGTGAGCATCCGCTCACTCCACACTCGACCGCGGAGGTACAGGAGATAGCGCGCTTGTATGCCAGATGAAAACTATTGTGCCGGACGTGAAGTGCAACGCTTGGCCGCATGCAGCATCGCCGCGGCTTTAGACTATTGTTTGAGCATGATCTCCGCGCAAACGCGTTCCGCGTTTGTCGCGAGGGAAAACCGCTGCGCACTTTTCCGGATCATGCTTTAGCGAGCGACGACCTCGACTTCGCCGTCGACGCCGTTGACGACGTTGAAACCGCGCTCGTAGACCTTGCCCTCGTTTTTGGCGATGGCGCGATATTCGCCTTCGGAGAGCACGACGCGCGGGAAGGCCCCGATCGATTCCTTGATGACGTCGCCGCCGGGGGTCAGGACCGACCAGGCGGTGTTGGCGAGCGCCTCGCCGCCCCTGTCACTGACGAGCTTCAGCGTGATGACGGCGGCGCGGTGGGTGATGGTGACGTCGGTGAGCTTGCCGGCCTGGACACGGATGTCCGAGCGAACCACCGAATTGGCGTCGCCGTAGTTGGAGATGATGTAGTAGGTGCCCTCCGGCAGCAGCACGACGTCGCCGGCGGCGACGTTCGGCACTAGCGAGGCGCGCTCGCCGGACTCGAACTGGCTGCCCTTGTAGATCGCGAACGAGATCTGGTTCAGCGGAATGCGGGTGGTGCCGACGCGGCCCTCGATGCGCAGACCGCCGGCCGGCAGCACGAAGGACTCGCGGTCGGTCTCCGCCTTCAGGCTGACAGTGCGCACCGCGCTGACGAGGCCGAAGGCGACATGCACGACGTAATTGCCGGGCGGCAGCACGATGTTGGGTGCGGCGTTGCGGTCCTCGCGGATCAACTTGAAGGTGCCGTTCTCGTCGGGACGGTCGGCAAACACCCGCCAGACCAGGCCGCTGGTGATCGGGGGGGAGTCCTTGCCGTATTTCGCGCTCAGCGACAGCACGGCCTGCGCCGGTATGGCCGCGCTGAACGGCGCGGCCGGCGGCACGGTCGTGGCCGCGGGCGGCGGCATACTGGGCGAAGCCGGTTGCATCAGGGTCGGCGGCACGCTCAGGGGTCCGGCGCCCGGCCCGGAGTGCGGGGCCAGGCTAACGGCGCCGCCGGGATCAGGTACCGGAGCGGGGGGTACCGGCGGCGGACGGTCAGAGAAAAGCTGCGCCTGGACAGCCCCTTGGCCGAGGGTAACGATGCAGGCGGCAAGGATCAGCGCCAGCAGCAGCCGAGCCCTGCGCCGCCATCTGATGATGCCGTCACCCCCGCGTGTCATGTCACCTGCTTTTCACTGAAAACGCGGCAAATTCAAGCCTCGGAAACCCCAGGAATTCTTTGGAACCCGGTTGACGCCTGCGCGATTGGTCCTGAGGCAACCGTCCATCGCCATACTCCTGCCCCGTGCCCTTCCCAAAGCGGCATAAACCATGCTTCGCGCCGGTTCTGGCGGAGCGCAAGTGCGGTGCCTAGTCTGATGATTGGGGCTGGCCGCGGCGTAGGAGGGTTTTGGTGCTGGAGAGATTGAAGGGTCGGGGCGCAAACGGCTCCAACGGCGAGAAGGTCGGCCTCGGCAGCATCCGCCGGCCGGTCATTGGCTTGGCACTCGGCGGCGGTGCGGCGCGCGGCTTTGCCCATATCGGGATCCTGAGAACCCTGATTGCCAACGGCATCGTGCCTGATGTCGTGGTGGGCACCTCGATCGGCGCCGTGGTCGGCGGCGCCTATGCGGCCGGCCACCTCGATTCGCTGGAAGAGTGGGGGCGCAGCCTGCAAGGGATGCGCAACATTCTCGGCTATCTCGACATCCGCCTCAACGGCTCCGGGCTGATCGGCGGCGAGAAGCTGGCAACCCGGCTCGAGGAAGCGATCGGCCAGACCCTGATCGAGGACCTCTCGGTCAAGTTCGCCACCGTGGCAACCGAGGTCCGCACCGGCCACGAGATCTGGCTGACGCGCGGCCGCGTGGTCGACGCGACGCGTGCCTCCTATGCGCTGCCCGGCATCTTCTCGCCCGTCCTGATCGGCGATCGCTGGCTAGTCGACGGTGCACTGGTGAATCCGGTGCCGGTCTCGGCCGCCCGCGCGCTCGGCGCCGAAATCGTCATCGCCGCAAATCTTTCCAGCGACATCTTCACCCATTCCACGACGATCTATTCGCACGGCGCGATGCCCGACCCGGTCACGCCTCCGGTCGAAGAGACGACGGCCAAGCGGCGCTTTCCGAGATTTTTCTCGCCCGAGAAAACCGTGCAGCGCGAGTTCTTCGGCGGCGCTGGCCGGCCCGGCATCTCCTCGGTGATGGTCGATGCCTTCAACATCATGCAGGACCGCATCACCCGCGCCCGCCTCGCCGGCGATCCGCCGGACCTCCTGATCACGCCGCGGGTCGGTCAGTTCGGCTGGTTCGACTTCCACCGCGCCGAGGATCTGATCGCGCACGGCACCCGCGCCGCCGAGCGTGCGCTAGAGTCGATCCAGGAGGCGATCGAGGTGCTCGCACCAGCGCCGGCGGGCAGCGCGCCCAAGGTGGGCGAGTGAGACCGCTCAGGCCGTCTTGATGTAGTCGCGCAGGGCTTCCTGCTCGGACTCGTATTCGCGAACACGCCATTTGACGATGTCGCCGATCGAGATCAGGCCGACCACCTTGTTGCTGTCCATCACCGGCAGATGGCGGAATTTGCCGGTGGTCATCGTCTCCATGAGCTCGGCGACCGTGTCGGTCTCCTTGCAGGTGACGACCTTGCGGGTCATGACCTGAGAGACCGGCTCCTCCAGCACGCCAGCGCCGCGTTCGCCGAGCACGCGCACGATGTCGCGCTCCGACAGGATGCCTTCGAGCCGGCTCTGGTCCATCACCAGCACTGCGCCGATCTTCTTTTCACCGAGCAGCTTGATCGCGGCCGACAGCTTGACGTCGGGCTCGACACTCATGACCTCGTGGCCCTTGGTGTTGAGAATGGAACGTACCGTCATTGTCGCCTCCTGAATCGCACCCGTCCGCTTTCCGCGGTCCGGACTTGTTCTTCGGGTCTTCAACTAACAGTTTGAGCGCCGGTTTCAGGCTCAGGCGCTTTGCGAAGCATCGTCTTACGCTATTGTCTGAGCACGATCTTCTCGGAAAACCGCCACGCACTTTGCACTAACGCGGCCCTTCGGGTCCGGATCATGCTCCAGCGGCTTGTCGCTTCGGAACTTTCTTCGCCAGAATGATGAATGAATTCAGGCCGCGCCGCAAGCGCCGCTTCAAATACGGTTTGAAATGTCCTGTGATGACGCATCCGCAGCATCGCTTCGCACACGCGGCACGGGATCGAACAGCGCGAACAGCAACAGGCCGGCGAAGAAGCCGCCGATATGTGCCTGCCAGGCGACGCTGGTGGTTTCGGCGTCGACCCCGATCGCACCAACGCCGAAGATGATGTTGACGCCGAACCACACCGCGAGGAAGGCGACCACCCGCCCGTCGCGCAGCGCGCGCGACAGCGGGAGCGCCGGAACTTTCGCGGCGGTATCGGCGTCCGATCGGCTGAACGAGAGGAAGCTGCCGCGGACGAATGCGAAGCGGATCGCCGCCGCCATGGCACCCGACACCGAGGCCGAAGCGCCGATCATCGGCGCGACCGCATGCTCATGGGTCACGAGATGTGCGAGCGCGCCGGCCGCCGCCGTCACCGCCATGAAGACGAAGAACCTGATAGCGCCGAAGCGCCGTGCCAGCGCGCTGCCGAACGGCAAAAGCCACAGCACGTTGAAGCCGAGATGGGTCAAATTGGCGTGCAGCAGCGAATAGGTGACGAAGGTCCAGACCTTGGCGCCGGCCCCGCCGGGGATCTGCAGATTGAGCAGCGAGGAATCGTAGCGCTTCGGGATGAAGCCGAAGACGTCGATGGTCCAGTTCTCGATGTCCGGCGGCAGCAGCACCCGCAGGTGGATCAGCGCCAGCAGGACGATATAGGCGGTCAGCGCCACAGGCAGCGTCAGGATCGGCTCGCGCGGAGCCTCCTCGATGGCGGCCGGCACATCCAGCAAAGGATCTTGCGGCGGAGAATCTTGCGGGGAATCCAAGGGGGCTTCGCCTTCAGGCACGATCGGAGCGATACGCTTGGAGATAGTCGCCTTTGCCCACCCTGTGCAAGTGCACAAAAGGAAAAGGGAGGGCCCTGGGAAAAGCCCTCCCCGTCCGTGTCGGCCTTCCGGTACCAGAGGTATGAAGGTTATCCCCACCCCTCCCCGGCCCGTGACCAAACTGTTTGACGCCTGTGTACAGGCCCCGCCGAGAACCTGGTTGAAAGCGGCGAGGCTTGCGACCGCGGTCACCATAGCAGCGGCGCGGCAGACGCAAAGCACATAGTTAACTTAACGTTAACGGCGCAAAGGCGGCGCCAAGAGGGTCGAAAACGCCCTTACGGCATGGACGCTGCAAATCCCCTCCTGCACAACAACAGAGGGATCGCAGGTGCACTGGAGCGGGACAGGTCTGTCCCACGAGGTTGCGCCCCGAGGCGAGCGTTCAGTCATGAAACATCCGTCGAGCCGCGAGTTCTTCGCGTATTGGGACAAGAAGCGCGGCACCGCGCGGGCCCCTGACAGGGCCGATATCGATCCGGCCGCCGTTCGCGGCCTGCTCGGCGACATCTTCGTGCTCTCCTGCGAGCCAAACCTCGGCTTCCCGTTCCGCGTCGCCGGCACCCGCGTCTGCGCGCTCGCAGGGCTCGACCTCAAGGACCAGAGCTTTGCGGCGCTGTTTACCGAAGCCAGCCGCAGCGAGATCGAGGAGATCACGACCGTCGTCGCCGACGAGACGCTCGGCGCGATCGCCGGCATCACCGCCGCGCGCGAGGACGGCAGCAAGGCGCATCTCGAGCTGCTGCTGCTCCCCTTCAACGCCAAACCGCACACGCCGGTCAGCGTCACAGGCGTGCTTGCGCCGTTCGACGACGAATGCAGCGCGCTCTCCGCCTTCACCCTCACCTCCTGGCGCTATCTGCACCAGCCGGAGAAATTGTTGCCGCGCGCGATCCGCAAATTGCAGATCGCACGCGGGCTGATGGTGTATGAGGGGCTGCGGTAGCTCTCTCGTGTCCCGGATGCGCTGCAGCGTGCATAGATGCTGCGCTGAACCGGGACCCAGCTGGACCGACATGAGCAAGCTGCATTGGCGCCCCGCGCACGCATCCGATCTGCCCGCGATCAGCGCGATCGCGGCGCGGATCCATCCTGATCTCCCCGAACGCCCCGAAGTGTTCGCGGAGAAGATGCGGCTTTATCCCGACGGTTGCCGCGTGCTCGCCGCGGACGATGAGATCGCCGGCTACGGGCTGTCGCATCCCTGGAAGCAGCATCGGATTCCGCCGCTCGACGGCTTCCTCGAACGATTGCCCGATGATGCGGACTGCCTCTACCTGCACGACGTCGCCGTGCTGCCCGACTTCCGCGGCGGTATTGCGCGCGCCTATGTCGCAGAGATCGAGGAGCTGGCACGCTCGACAGGCATCGCAACGCTTGCGCTGGTCTCGGTCTACGCCACGCGGTCGCTGTGGGAGCGTCTCGGCTTTCGGCCCGTCACGGCGGATGCAGAGCTGCAGGCAAAGCTCGGGTCCTACGGTGAAGGCGCGACCTATATGCTCCGCGGCCTCGCTGCGGCGTAAGGTCCCTCTCCGGTCTTGTCCGGCTCACGCGAACCGGCGGCATTTTTCTGCGCTGTGCGGCCGAGATTCAGCCCCGACGCTTCTTCTTTGTCTTCTTTCCGGGTGCGCCCTTCGCAGGCCACGCAGTCACCGAAGGCAGCTCTCCGGTGTGGCCGGGCTTGTTGCGATGCTTTTTTTTCTTTTCGAAGGCCGGTTCACCGCTGAATTTCGGCCCGCGTTCGCCGTGAGGCTTGCCGCGCTGCTTCGGTCCCTTCGCGTCGCGCGAGTGATCGACGCGACGCGCATCGCGATCGCGGTCACCGGTCTCGCGCCGAGGCGCGTGTGACCGCTCCCCCGAAGCCTCGTGCAGCTGCGGCGCACCCGCCATCGGCTCGATGCGGATGCTGTCTTCCTTGTCCGGACGCTTGATCTTGACGGCGAAAGACTCTGCGACCCGCTCGGAAATCTCGAACTCGGTGGTGGTGTCCATGATCCGGATGGCGCCGATATCGCGCTTGTCGATGCCGCCGCGACGGCAGATCATCGGCAGCAGCCAGCGTGCCTCGGCATTCTTTCGTTTTCCGATGGCGGCCCGGAACCAGACGCTCGCCTCCGCCATGCCGTGACGCGACGACGCCTTTCCCGATTTCGAGCGAGGCCTGGCTGGACGATCGTCGCCTCCTTCGCCTGGAAACCTGTCGCGACCGCGATCGTCACGGGGCCGGCCGCTTCGCTCGCCGGGATCGATGATGTCTTCGGGCGACGGCAGCCGCGCGCGATAAAGCCGCGCGAGCGCCGCGGCGATGTCCTCAGCCGACCGCTCAGCCAGCAACGCCTGCGCCAGCACCAAATCATCGGAGGTGGTCTCCTCCGTGAACAACACGTCCTTCATGCGCTCGTGATCGAGCTTGCGGATCTCATCCGCCTGGGGCGCTGTCCCCCAGACAGCGTCGGTGCCTGAAAGATTGAGCATCAGCTCCGCGCGGCGCCGTCGTGCGGGCGGCACCAAGAGGACGCTTGTACCCTTTCGTCCCGCACGCCCGGTGCGGCCCGAGCGATGCTGCATGACTTCGGCATCATTGGGCAGGTCCGCATGAATGACGAGGTCAAGGCTCGGCAGGTCGATGCCGCGGGCGGCGACGTCGGTCGCCACGCAGACGCGGGCGCGTCCGTCGCGCAGCGACTGCAGCGCCAGGGTCCGCTCGTTCTGCGTCAATTCTCCGGATAGCGCGACCACGGAAAAGCCGCGCTCCAGCAGCGCCGCCCGCAAATGCCTGACGGCATCGCGCGTGCTGCAGAACACCAGCGCACTCGGCGCCTCGAAGAAGCGCAACACGTTGACGACCGCGTGCTCGACATCGCCGGGGGCGATCCGGATCGCACGGTACTCGATATCGGCATGACCGCCTTCGTCGCCCGCAACCTCGATCCGAAAGGCATGTTGCTGATACTGTTTGGCCAGCGCGACGATGCCACGTGGAAACGTCGCCGAGAACAGCAGGGTGCGGCGCGTCTCCGGCGTGGTCTCGAGAATGAACTCCATGTCCTCGCGAAAGCCGAGATTGAGCATCTCATCGGCCTCGTCGAGGACGACAACCTTCAATTCGGAGATGTCGAGACGGCCGCGCCGCAAATGATCGCACAACCGGCCGGGCGTGCCGACGACGATGTGAGCGCCCGCCGCAAGCTCGCGCTGTTCGCGGCGCGGATCCATGCCGCCGACGCAGGAAACGACCCGCCCGCCCGCATGTCCATAGAGCCATGCGAGCTCGCGCTGAACCTGCAAGGCGAGCTCGCGGGTCGGCGCTACAATCAGGGCGAGCGGCGCGGCCGCCGGCTCGAACCGCTCGGCGCTATCAATCAGATCTTTCGCCATGGCCAGACCGTAGGCGAGGGTCTTGCCGGAGCCGGTCTGGGCCGACACAAGGAGGTCGCGGTCGACGGCTTCTTCGGCGAGCACGGCGAGCTGAACAGGGGTCGGTGAATCGTAGTTCCGCTCGGCCAAAGCTTGGGCGAGCGACTGACTCATGGTCGGAAATGGCACGAGATGGAAAACCTTGGTTAATTCAGGTGCTGAGCGTCGCGCCACGACGCTAAAGCTGCGTGCGCGGCAAACGGCCCGGCCGGACGCTGGCGATTTGGTCTGGACGCTCTTTACGCCAAGAGCTCTCAAATCACCATGCCTGTGACGCATGGCTTCGCAGAAAAAACCGCGCCTGAAGGTTGCAGGGGATTTTTGCGACCACCTCGCTTGGCGAGGTTCTAATCCCTGGAGGTCATCAGCCAGCTGACGCTGCCGACCAGCCTTGCTCTTGCGCGCGCGACATAGTCTCTCGCCGAACGGCTCAGGGCGCGGATGACGCGCCAGGCTTCGGTTGCTTGCAGCCATGCCCTCCACTCTGCGAACTTCCCGTACGCCCAGGCGAAAGCCGGAATCCTCATCAGCTTGTCACGCGTGAGATCGAACAGGCGCTCGACCAGCACGAGCTTGAGCAGTTCGCCGCTGACGAAAGTCACCGCGGCGCTCAGGACCTGACCGGTTGCGGCGAGGTAGGCCGCCATGGGCTTGATCGGCTCCAGAATGATCACGGGCACGGAAAACAAGGCGAGCGACGGATAAGGCCGCAGCGATCTGATCCAGGTTCGCAACCGCTTGAATTCGAAATGCCGGCCAAGCCAGCGCGAAATTGGCCTCGCCACGGCCATGAAGACCGCATCCACCAGGAAGTAGATGACAGCGAGGATGTAGGTAACGGGTTTCAGGATTCGCTTCACGGTAACTCTCCCGCGAGCTGAATGCCGGAACTTGGTCCTAAGTTTCGCCTCAGCGTGAATATCTCGCGGATTCCCGATGGAACTTTTGGGCATCGACACACGTCTGGGCCTACTGTACGCGCTCAAATCTCCGCGTAAACCTCCAAAAGATTGCCGTCGGGGTCACGGAAGAACAGCGTCCGATGTCCGAAGGACTGGTTCGTCGGCGGCGACAGCAGCGCCACACCCTGCCGCATGAGCTCGTCGGCGCACTCATCGACCTCGGCTGCGGACACCTTGAAGGCCAGTTGCAGCGAGGCGCTACCCGCCGGCGTCGGGGCATCGGCCGCGGTCCGGCTCGGTCTTGCCAGGGCCAGCGTGTTGCCGCCCACCTCGATCCAGTTCGGCGAAAGTTCGCGCAGCATCGGCAAGGCCAGAACGTCCTCGTAGAAGCGGCGCATCGCTGCCATGTCGCGCACGAAGATGGCGGTGTAGTCGATCGCGCTGATAGCGCAGAAGGGCGAGCGCGGCTCGCTTGACTGCGGTGCCATCGGTGATCTCTTTTCCTATTCCACCACACGGTCCGCGACGAAGGTGCCGTTCGGCTGGTGAAACACGATCTGGTCAATCCCGTCGTCTTCTCCGCGAAACTCGACGGCAAAACCGTCCAGCTCGACAATGCGAAATTGGCGGCCTTGCTGCGGCTCGAGACGATAGGCCGGCTGGAAGTCGGGCTTCAGAATCAACCGGCCGTCGGCGTCGAGGGTGACGTGGTGGTTCACGCCGCCGCTCTTGAAATGCCCGACGCAGCGCGCACGAAATGCAGGATCAGTGCAATCGCCTGCCGCGCGCCGCTCGAACACGATATCCCTGACCATTGGCTCCAACGGCGCCGACAGATGCACGATATTGCCGTCGCGGTCGGTGTGGAAGGTGATTGGGAGATTATCCGGATGGAGCTGATCGATGATCTCCGGCGTGACGAACGTCTCGAAATGCCGGTGCGACAACGGCGCGCTCATGCCGCGCCACGACCAGTGCAGCGCGCCGTCCCGCGCGCGGATCGAGATCACGCCATAGGCGGGATGGGCATAGTCGGCCGCATAGGTCGACAACGCATGCGCGGGCTGCGTGTTCTTATGGCGCGCTTTCTCGCGTGCCTCCTTATCGGCCGGGATATGGGCGATGAAATCATCACGAATCTTATGGAAGCGCGCGAACCAGTCTACGGGCTCGCGTCCGCGCAACCGGTCGACGATGTACCATGTCAGGATCTGCGGCACCGCGCTCGGACTGCGATTGGTGAGCACGGCAACACCGATGCCGGCGTCCGGCACCAGCGTCATCAGCGAGCCCCAGCCATTCCAGCCGCCGCCGTGCCACATCAAGCGATCGCCACGATAGGTGTTGGACTGAAATCCCAATGCGTACTGGCCGTGACCGAACTCGGAAAATTCCGACTTCCCGACGTGCGCCAACGGCGCATGCAATTGCTCCACCAGCGCCGCCGGCAACAAGCGCTCACCATCGAACTCGCCCTGGCCGAGATGCAAACGCATCCAGCTCGCCAGATCGGTCACCGACGTATTGATCGCGCCTGCGGCCGTGGTGCGGATCGGCAGCCGCAGCGCCGGCAGCCGCGTGTCGACATCGATCATGTACGGCCGTGCCGCCTCGGCCGCAGCTTCGAGCTCATCCAGCGAGAAGCCAACCGCCATGCTGAGCCGATCAGTCAGGCGTTCCCGCACAAAGGTCTCAAAGCTTTTCCCGCTTAGCCGCTCGATCAGGAGACCGGCGGCATTGTAGCAGAGGTTGTTGTATTGCCAGGTGGTGCGAATGTCGCGGCTCAGCTCGAGGTGTCGCATGAGCGGCAGCATCTCGGCCGGCGCGAGGTCACCGGGCAGATGAAGCCAGTCGTGTCGCGGCAGCCCCGATTGATGGGTCAGCAGGTCTCGAATGGTGACGCGCTCGGTGGCGATAGCATCATGCAGGCGAAACTCCGGAAGATAGTCGCGGACCGGCTTGTTCCAGTCGAGCAGCCCTTCGTTATGCAGCAAGGCGATCGCGGTCGCGGTGAACGACTTCGTGATCGAGCAGATCACGAACTGGGTACGTGGCGTCACCGGCAGATCGGCCTCGACGTCACGCTGGCCATAGGCGCGCGTGAATGCGACCTGGCTATCCTGCACGATGGCGAGCGCTGCGCCCGGGACCTTCCAAACGGCCATTGCTTCTGCGGCAAGCCGGTCGATGTCGGGAATCAGAGATGCGAGCGGGGACTCTGGGGTATCGGCAGATGCGGTCATGGCACACGGGCATGCTTGCGAGGTGCGCAGGCTAAATTGTTTCAACGTCAAATGGAAATATGTGACGAAGGTTTTCGCGGAGAATTGAAGCCTCGGTCACGACCCCAGGGGATTATCGCAGCAGGCTGCCATTATGGCGCAGCTACTCCACCAGCTCCGGCCACGGCACGATCGTCGACTTCACCGTCTTCATCGCCATGGCATCGCTCACGGCCTGCGCGACACCCGCCTCCGTGAACGGATAGACCGTCTGCATCTTCAGCCAGGGATATTTGTCGCGGGTGCGGTAGAGCATGTCGACGCCGAGCGGCAGATCGTTGCCGGTAAAGCCCCAGGAGCCGAGCACGTTGAGGTCCTTGGTGCAGATGCGGTGCCAGGAGGTCTCGATCGAGCCGGCATCGGTGAACTGGCCCATCTCGACATAGGTGCCGCCGTCGCGCAGCATCTCGATGCCTTCGGGCCCGGCGGTCGGATGTCCCGAGCAGTCCATCACGACATCGGCGCCGAAACCGCCGACGATCTCGCGCACGCGCGCGATGCGATCTTGCGGCGATTTGAGCTCCTCGATGTTCACCGTCGCCTCCGCGCCGAACTCGCGGGCAAGCTTCAGCCGCGGCTCCTCCGGCGCACCCACGCAGATCACGCGCCCTGCTCCCATCTCCTTTGCGGCCGCGACCGCCAGGATGCCGATCGGACCCGAGCCCTGGATCACCACCGTATCGCCCCAGCTGAAACCGCCGGCGCGGCTCGCGCGGTTGAAGGCGCGGATGCAGGATGTCAGCGGCTCGGATAGCGCCCCTAACCGCAGCGACATGTCGTCGGGCAGCTTGTAGATCTTGGTGCCCGGCAGCATGTCGAGATCGACATAGACATATTCAGCCCAGCCGCCCCACATGTGAGGTGGTTTATCGAAGCCGAGATAGCGGCCGTAATAGACCGGCGTCAGGCACTTGTTGGCGGTCTGCGGATAATGGATACAGTAGTAGCAGCGGCCGCAGGGCATCAGCGGCGGGATCATCACTTTCGAGCCGACCTTCAGCGGCTTGCTCATGAAGTCCTCGGTGAATTCCTCGCCGCATTCGACGATGACGCCGCCGAGCTCGTGCCCGAGCGTGAACGGCCAGGGCAGAGGCCTCGGCCAATGTCCTTTGAGGATATGCAGATCGGTGCCGCAGACACCGCATGCGCCGATCTTGATCAGCGCGGCCTTGCGGCCGACCTTCGGCCACGGCACGGTGCGGATGACGGGCTCCGAGCCCGGCCCTGCGTGGGTGCAGACGCGGATCTGTTCCATGGCTGTTTCCTCACCGCCCGCCTGTTATGATTGATTGGTGCGGGCCGACGGGAAGCGTATGTGAGATGCACGGTCGTGCCAAGGTGCAGCAGTTTGTAGCCCGCGTGGAGCGACGCGGAATGCGGGACCGGCGGTCCCCGGATTACGCTTGCGCTCCATCCGGGCTACACGGTCATCGCTATGGCTCCCACACACCCAAGTGTCTTGAGCGGTTGGCGGTGAACGTGTAGGGGACGGCTCACGTCCCACCCAGGTGATCGATTGAACCCCCTTCCGCAAATTCCCGTCGCCGCGTCCGGCTCGTTCGCGGCGATGAAGTCCGTGCCCTACCGTCTCCAGTTCGTGGCTTACGTGCTGGCAATGATGGCTGACAACATCGAGCATGTGATCAGCTACTGGGTGGTGTTCCAGAAATTTCATTCGCCAGCGCTCGCGGGCTTTGCCGTGCTGTCGCACTGGCTGCCGTTTCTGCTGTTCTCGGTCGCCGTTGGCGGGCTCGCCGACCGGTTCGATTCGCGCCGCATCATTCAGTGCGGCATGCTGCTGTTCATCTTGGCATCAAGCGGATGGGGCTTCTTCTTCATCACCGATACGATCGAGATGTGGCACGCCATGCTGCTGCTGGTGATCCATGGCTGCGCCGGCGTGCTGTGGCAGACGCCGAACCAGCTGTTGCTCTACGAACTCGTCGGCCCGGCCGACCTGCCGAGCGCGGTGCGGCTGAACGCGATGGCGCGCTATCTGGGGATCCTGGTTGGACCTGCCGTCGGCGGCGTCATCATGCTGACGCTCGGCACCTCGTATGGCATCATCTTCAACACGCTATTCTACCTGCCGATGCTGCTCTGGCTGTTCTGGGCGCCGGTGCGCGACAAGAGCCTGGCTGCGCGGCGCTTCGCCGTGCGCGGCCTTGCCGACATCCTGCTGACCATCCGCGCGATCGGCAAGCAGCCGGTGCTGTCGGCGATGACGTGGCTTGCCGGCCTCACCTCCTTCATGATCGGCAATGCCTACCACGCCCAGATGCCGGGCTTCGCGGGCGATCTCGGCCATGACGATCCCGGCGTCTCCTACAGCGTGCTGCTCGCCGCGGACGCCGCCGGTGCGCTGCTCGCCGGCATCGCGCTGGAATCCTGGGGGCGATTGAAGGGCACGCCGCGCACCGCGATCATGCTCGCGATGCTCTGGGGCGTGGCGTTGCTCGGCTTCGCCTCGATGCGGATCTACCCGGTCGCGATCGTGCTGCTGTTTTTTGCGGGCTTCTTCGAACTGTCCTTCAACACCATGGCGCAGGCCCTCGTTCAGCTGAACGCGCCACCTGACATCCGCGGCCGGGTCGTCGGTCTTTACAATATGGCCGGGCTCGGGATGCGGGCCTTCAGCGGCATCACCGTCGGGGTCTTCGGCGCGGCGATCGGCATTCACTGGTCGCTTGGTCTCTCGGCCGCGGTGCTGCTGGCGCTACTGGTCGTCCTTGGCCAGCGCGCGGCGAAGGCGGTGTGAGGGCACGGCCATAAGCCGCAGCTCAGCCGGTTGACTCCGGCATGCCGCCGCCGCACGCTTGCTGCGGCGGCTGGAGGATGAGGCGTTGCGCAATCGCTGGGGCATTCTTGCGATCCTGTTCGTCGTTCGCCTCACCATCGCGTTCCAGTTCCAGAGCGTGGCGGCCATCGCGCCGCTGCTGGAGAAAACCTTCGGCGTGGGCCTCGCCGATATCGGCATCCTGATCGGCCTCTATTTCACGCCGGGCATCGTGCTGGCGCTGCCGGGCGGCGCGATCGGCCGGGCCTTTGGCGACAAGCCCACCACGGTCGCGGCACTTCTTCTGATGACAGCCGGAAGCCTCGTCATGGCATCGACGGATGTGTGGGGTTGGCAGATGGCCGGCCGCCTCGCCTCCGGCGCCGGCGGCGTGCTGCTGACGGTGCAGCTGACGAAGATGGGCGCCGACTGGTTCGCCGGAAAGGAGATCGCAACCGCCATGGCGATCTTCGTCAACTCCTGGCCGGCCGGTGTGGCGATCTCGCTGCTGGTGCTGCCGGCGATCGGCACCGCCTACGGCGCAGGCGCAGTGTTTCTGTCGGCCGCCGCGCTGACCGCGGCCGGAATTGTGCTGATCGCATTCTATCAGCCGCCGCCTGCAACAGGCACGGCGACGGCCACCGCGGCGCGGCTCGATCCGTTCGCACTGCTGGCGGTGATCGTCGCGGGCACCATCTGGGGCCTCTTCAATGTCGGCTTCGCCATGATCTTCTCGTTCGGCCCCTCGCTGCTCGTCGAGCGGGGCTGGAGCATTGCGGCGGCAGGCTCAGCGATCAGTGTCGTCATGTGGCTGTCGGTGATCTCGGTGCCCACCGGCGGGTATCTCGCCGATCGCAGCAAGCGGCCGCTCACGCTTGCCGTGGTGGCAAGCCTCGCCGTAGCCGTGCTGCTGGCCTGGCTGCCGCGATCGGAAGCGGTGCTCACGATCCTCGTCCTGATCGGTCTCGTCGGCGGCCATCCGGCCGGGCCAATCATGAGTCTGGCGCCCCGCGTGCTCGCCCCGGAAACCCGGGCGATCGGCATGGGCGTGTTCTACACTCTCTTTTATGCGGCGATGATGCTGGGTCCGGCCGTGGCGGGGCGGCTCGCCAAATCGGCCGGGACAGCTGCGGCCGCACTCGATCTGGGCGCGCTGGCGGTGCTCGCCTGCCCGCCCCTGATGTGGCTTTTCGAGCGCATCGTCTCTGTCCGTAGTCGCCGCACCAAATCATAACGCCCCGTTAACCCTGTGCACCTTAGGGTCGTACGGACTCCGCCCCGGGCGGGGGTCGGGTGTTGAAAATGGCGTTGGCGAACAAAAAATTTCTTCCGGCCACCGAGGAACGTCGGCGATTCCAGCGGGTGAAAGTCCACCTGCTCGGCCGCTATATGCTGCCCGACCGCCGGGAATTCCCCTGCCAGGTGATCAACATGTCACCGGGCGGACTTGCGCTGCTGGCGCCCGGCATCGGCAATGTCGGCGACCGCGTGGTGGCCTATCTCGACCATATTGGCCGCGTCGAGGGCAAGATCACCCGCATCATCGACAATGGCTTCGCCATGACGGTCGGTGCGACACCCCGCAAGCGCGACAAGCTCGCCGCCCAGCTCACCTGGCTCGCCAACCGTGACATCCTCAATTTGCCGGAGGACCGCCGCCACGACCGTATCGTGCCGCGCAATCCGATCGCAGTGCTGACGCTCGAGGACGGCACCAAGATGACCTGCCGCATCATCGACCTGTCGCTGTCCGGCGCCGCGATTGCCGCGGAGAACCGCCCGCCGCTGAAATCGACGGTTCTGCTCGGACGGGTGCAGGGCCGCGTGGTCCGAAATCTCGAGGACGGCTTCGCGCTGGAATTCATGCACGCGCAGCCGATGGAGACTCTCGAAGAGAGCGTTACCGCGCGGTAAAGCGCGACAGCGTCAAAAACACTCTATTTCCAGCCCAGAAGGCGGCCTCCGCGATGCGGACGCCGCCTTTTTCGTGCGTGGTGACGCCCCTCGCGCGGGTTAACGCGCGGCCTCCTTGTGCGTGGAAACGCCGGCTCCGCCAGCGTTTCCGCGTTAACCGCTAAAATTTGAGTCAATTACAGTATTATCGAATTTTACTTGTATTCTATTCAAGTATAGATCGAAATCGTCGTGCAATTTACTTGTATTCATCTCGACTTGACTTGGCTGACTTAGCGGCAACTCAAAAGCTCCGTGCGAAATGTGGTCCCAACAAAAAACGGGGACCGCAATGTTTGGCTTCAGGGGACAGGGGAAAGGGCTGGCGACCGCCGCCATGCTCTTCGGGATCAGCGCGGCAGCGCAGGCCGGCGACAGCCGCCTGCTCTACGCGAGCCTCGGCGACACCACGCGTGCGCCGATCGGCTGGGTCGAGTTCTGTGCGGACAATCCCACTCAGTGCGAGGGTGGGGCGACGCAGCCGCGCGACGTCGTGATGTCGCAGGCTGCATGGCGCGACCTCGTCAAGGTCAATCGCTGGGTCAATGAGACGATCAAGCCTATGACCGACCAGGAGCACTGGGGCGTGATCGAGAAATGGTCGCTGCCGACGGACGGTTACGGCGACTGTGAAGACTACGTGCTGTTGAAGCGCAAGATGCTGATGGATGCCGGATGGCCGCGCGAGGCCCTGCTCATCACCGTCGTCCGCGACAAGAAGGGCGAAGGACACGCGGTGCTGACGGTGAAGACCGATAAGGGCGAGTTCGTTCTCGACAATCAGAACGAGAGCGTCGTTGCCTGGACCGAGACCGGCTACCGCTTCGTCAAGCGCCAGTCGCAGAGCGATCCCAACGTCTGGGTCTCGCTCGGCGATACCAAGCCGGCGGTCGCCACCGCCAGCGCGAAAAATCAGTAGTTACCAAGGAGCGAGTTACGCGGCCCGGTCACATCCCCACCCCTCCCCGTCCCAGACCGGTTCGCGCGCGCCCAGCCATCCCCCAATGGCTGGGCGCAACTTTTTGCGGACGTAGACGGGCTTAGAGCGTTTTCGAGCGAAGTGGAGACCGGTTCGCGTAAAGAAAACGCGTCAAAACAAGAATCTAGAGCCCCGTTCCGATTCCATCGGAACGGAAATGGCCC
>JAEWFG010000061.1 GCA_023388935.1 Pseudomonadota bacterium
GTGGTGAAGATCGCGATCGATCCGGTCTGGTATCTGCCCGGTCTCGCGCAGCGCTTTGCGACCGGCGAGACCGAGCTGCGGCGAACGCTGTTCGAACAGACCGCCGGCATGTTCCCCGAGCTCGTGACGCGGCCGGACATGAAGGTGTTTCTGCCGCCGATCGGCGGCACCACCGTCTACATGTTCGGCGACGTGACCAAGCTGCCCGACCATCGCACCAGGATCACCTGCCGCGTGCATGACGAATGCAACGGCTCCGACGTGTTCGGCTCCGATATCTGCACCTGCCGGCCCTACCTGATCCACGGCATCGAGGAATCCGCGCGCGGCGCGCAGGAAGGCGGGCTCGGGCTCGTCGTCTACAACCGCAAGGAAGGCCGCGCGCTGGGCGAGGTCACGAAATTTCTGGTCTACAACGCGCGCAAGCGCCAGGAAGACGGCGACGCGGCAGCCGCCTATTTCGAGCGCACCGAATGCGTCGCCGGTGTCCAAGATGCGCGCTTCCAGCAATTGATGCCGGACACCATCCACTGGCTCGGGCTGACACGCATCGACCGCTTCCTGTCGATGAGCGACATGAAATATGACGCGCTGACCTCGCAAGGCATCGACATCGTCGAGCGCGTGCCGATCCCGCCCGAGCTCATCCCGGCCGACGCCTATGTCGAGATCGCCGCGAAGAAGGCTGCCGGCTATTACTCGACCGACATTGCGCCCGAGCAGGACGTGAACGGCGTGGTCGGGCGTTCGCTGGAAAAATACTGATCACGCGATGGCGGACGCTTTGGAACTGCAGGCACGTTCGCTGCTCACCGCAACAGCGGTTCGCGCGCGCGCCGGGCAGATGCTTGAGCTCGGCTTCGCCGGCGGGTTGAGCCACTTCACGATCGATCTCGATCGCATGGATGGCGTTGCGGAGGCGGTGCTAGCGGTCACGCGCGAGGCCTATCCGACGCTCGACATTCCCTTCCATGCGCGCTGGCGGCACTTTGTGTTTGGCGGCGTCGACCGCTGGGCGCGGCTTGCCGACGCTGCGTCGTGGCCGGACCGTGCGGCACGGGCGCGCGCGGAGTTCGACCTCGCCATCGTCAGCGTGCTGCTCGATGCCGGCGCCGGCGCAACCTGGCGATATCGCGACGCGGTGACGGGACAAGGCATCGGCCGATCCGAGGGGCTTGCGATCGCAAGCCTCGACATGTTTGCAAGCGGCCTCTTTTCGCACGATGCGCGCGCGCCGTTCAGGGCCGATGCGGACGTGCTCGCGCAACTGCCCCTCGCCGCACTCACCTCCGCCTTTCAGGTGAGCGATGCCAATCCGCTGCTCGGACTCGAGGGACGCACGGATCTGTTGCGGCGTCTGGGCCGACTGGTGGCGGAGCGCGCCGAGATTTTCGGCTTGCACGACACGCCGAGGCCGGGCGGCTTGTTCGATCACATCGCGGCGCAGGCGACGGGCGGCGCCATCGCCGCGCCCGTTATCCTCTCCGCTGTGCTGAACCAGTTCGGACCGATCTGGCCGTCGCGGCTCGAGCTTGCCGGAATTCCGCTCGGCGATTGCTGGCGCCATCCGGCCATCGAGGCCGATGATGCGACCGCCGGCCTCGTTCCCCTGCACAAGCTGTCGCAATGGCTGAGCTATTCGCTGATCGAACCGCTGCAGCGTGCCGGATTTAATGTCACCGACATCGACGGCCTGACCGGGCTTGCGGAATACCGCAATGGCGGCCTGTTCGTCGATCACGAGGTACTACAGCTGCGCGACGCCGCTGATGCCGAGCGTGCGCATGCGGTGGATTCCCTGTTCGTCGTGGAGTGGCGCGCGCTGACTGTTGCGTTACTGGATCAGCTGGCCGAACTGGCTCGCGCAAAACTCGGCCGCACGCCGGATACATTGCCGCTCGCCAGCATTCTGGAAGGTGGCACGTGGGCCGCGGGCCGCGCCATCGCCTTCGCGCGCCGACCCGACGGTGCACCGCCGCTCAAGGTGATCAGCGACGGCACGGTTTTCTAAACCCTCGCCCCTTTGTGGGAGAGGGTGGCTTCGCGAATGCAAAGCCGGGTGAGGGGTTGCTTCCGCGGGCACATCTCTCATTGGAGTTCGCGGAGACGACCCCTCATCCGGCGCTCGCGCGCCACCTTCTCCCACAAGGGGAGAAGGAAGTCAGAGAGCATCCGATCATGGAAGGCGTCACGATCGTCGATCATCCGCTGGTTCAGCACAAGCTGACCCTGGCGCGGGATAAATCAATCTCGACCAAGTCGTTCCGGGAGCTGATCAAGGAGATCGGCATGCTGCTGTGCTACGAGGTGACGCGCGACTTGCCGCTCACCGACGTCGTCGTCGATACGCCGATGGCGCGGATGCACTCGGCCAAGATCGCCGGCAAGAAGCTGGTGTTCGTGCCGATGCTGCGCGCCGGCACGACCTTCGTCGACGGCATGATGGACCTGGTGCCGACCGCGCGCGTCGCGCATATCGGGCTCTATCGCGAGCCGCAGAGCTTCGCCGCAGTCGAGTATTTCTTCAAATCACCGTCCGATCTCAGCGAACGTCTGGCGATCGTCGTGACGCCGGTGGTCGCGACCGCCAACACGGCCGTCGCCGCGATCGACCGGCTGAAGGAGCGCGGGGCCAGGGACATTCGCCTCGCCTGTCTGATCGCTGCGCCGGAAGGACTGGAGCGGCTGCGCGGACTGCATCCGGACGTACCGATCTGGACGGCAGCGGTCGACGAAGGTCTTGACGAGAACGGTTTCATTTTGCCGGGCCTTGGCGATGCCGGCGATCGCGCCTACGGGACGAGGTAAGCGCGAAGCTCAGATCTTCCCGCTACCGCAGATCTCCTTCAGCGCGCGCCACTCGGCATCCGTCAGCAGCGGCGGCCCGCTTGCGGGGCGTTCTTCTTTCGTCATGCGCGCGAGGCGATCCTCGGTGAGCGGATGGCTCGCGAGGATCGTCGTAAAACCGGAGCCGCCTTCCTTGCCGGTGATGCGGAACATCAGTTCGGCCGCCGGCTTCGGTGAACGGCCGAGCGCGTGCATGATCTCGATCGCGAATGTATCGGCGTTGGTCTCGGCCTCGCGTGAATAGGAGGCTTCGACCACGCTGCGCGAGGCGAAGATCACGGCGCTCGAGCCGGTGACGTCGCCGAACAACAGGCCGATCAGGAACGAGGTGCCGCCGTTGTAGATGAGACCGCGCATGTTGTCGTGATGCTTGAGATGACCGAGCTCGTGGGCGAGGATGCCCGCGAGTTCGTCGGGGCTTTCGGCCTTGTCGAGCAGGCCCTTCAGCACGAACACCTTGCCGCCCGGCAGCGCAAACGCGTTCGGCACCGAGGTCGGCAGCACGCCCGCCGTCATGGAATCGTCGTCGAGGCCCGCCGCATCGCGCAGGCGATTGACGAGTTTTGTGAAGGCGGCTTTGCCCGCGGGGTCTTCGCACACGCTGCGGCCGAAGATCGTTTTGATCTGGACTTCAGCGGCGTCCCCAATGCGCCGTTCGACCGGCTTGGGCACCAGCGGCGCAAGGCGATCGGCGGCAAGCGGCACGCCGAACAGCACGACGCAGACGATGGAGACGGCGGCCGCCACCGACCAGCCGACGATCCTGGCGATGCCGCGGCGCGTGGTCTGGTGCTCGTCGAGCCGCGTGCAGCGGTTGGTCACCTCCACCGCCAGCGCGGCGTCGCGGATTTCGAGCCGCGCCAGCGGGGGCGCAGACGTCGAGAACACGCGTAAAATCCCGACCGGACTGTCGGCACGGCGAATGTCGGCATAGGCCCAGCGAACGGGCGCTCCACCCTCTTCGAGGATCTCGAGCGCGTCGCCGAGCATCAGCGTCACCTGCCGCCTCCGGCTCGATACGCCGTCGAAGAAGATCGTCGGCTTTGCGGACTGCGCTACGGCCTCCGCAGACACATCACTCACAGTTCAAAATCCCGCGACATCGAGCCCATCGGCAAAACCTTCGCCGAGCGCGCTGGCAAGCTCGCCACTGCCGCGCACGTCCGCCGCGGCTGCGATGTCATGCACCTCGACGGTTTCCAGCACCTTGGCCCAGAGATCGCGCTGGAGATAGACGCGCATGACAATGTTGAGGGCAAGGGCGAGGGCAAAATAGCCGACGACCATCATCGCCAGCATCGGGATGTTCCTCGAAGCGCCACCGTGACCGAGCACCTGCCCGACCGGAAGGCCGCTCAGCTTGACCACGAGCATGGTGGCCCCGCCGACATAGGCGGCAAACAGGGTTGTGAGCAGCATCCACCAGCCGATTACTTTCCAGTACAGGCCATAAAACGCGTTATGCGGCAAATCCGAGGACAGGCTCACGCCGCCGATGCGGATACCGTCGAGCCACCAGCGCCATTCGCGCGCCTTGAACTCGGCATAGACGAACGGCGCAAGCGGGAAGATCACGAGCGCGATCGGGCTGAGCAGCCACAGCCACCAGCCGCGCTTGAAGAATATCCAGCCATCGCCTTCGAAATCGCCGCGCAAATCGCCGTAATGGGTGTGCTGCATCTTGTAGCGTTCGAGCGAGGCCGCGCGCCAAGGCAGCGCCAGGCCGAGGGTCAGGACGACCAGCAGGCCCCACAGCATCGCGCGGAGCGAATAGGCCCAGCCCGATCCGTCCATCCAGAAGCGGACGCCGCGCCAGACCGTGCGTGTCAGCCGATAACGCCGCGCCCGAAAAATCGCGAACTGGCCGAAGGCATAGAAGCTGATGAACAGCGGTGTCGAGGCAAAGCCCTGCCAGCGCTCGAACTCGATGCCAATGAGGAAATAGGCGAGATAGATCGGCATCAGGATCGCGAGCGCGAACAGGAAGCCGACCAGGAGCTCCTTGCCGCGGCCGGTATATTCGGCGGCGTCACCGTCGATCGCAGTGTTCGACCACAAATGCCGGCGGATGTCGGTGACGAGCCAGAACCGGTAGAAGCCGAAGGTCACGAGCTCGAGCATGGCGCCCTTGGTGACCATTTTGCGGAATTCGGAGCGGTTGCCGGTGAAATCGACCCGCGCGGGCGGCAGCGGCGGCGGGACCGGTTGGGGCGGGCCGACCGGGGCCCATTGCAAGTCGTTCACGGCGACAACCTCGGGATGCGAATATGATCCGATCAAACTATAGATCAAAGGTTAGTCGATCCCCAATATGGGCCGGTTCGAATTACCTCGATTCCGGTTGATTTCTTGCACGATTCCGCAGGCCAAGGCGTGCTGGAGATCCCGCTCGTGAATGTCTACTCATCTCTCGCGAAGGCTGGATGTGGCAAAACTCTCCCTTGCTCCGACGCAGACAACGGGCTGTAATTGCAAATCAAATACCGCAACGCAGAATTCAACGAGAACGCGCGGTTCACGCCAGGGAGAACGGTCATGCATGCGACCATCGAGAGCGCGGCAAAGCTCGATGCCTTGCGCGCGCGTGCATTGTCACTGCCCCTGGAGCAGTTCGATCCGGGCGATCCTGAATTGTTCAGGACTGATACGTTCTGGCCCTATTTCGACCGCCTGCGCCGCGAAGACCCTGTGCACTATTGCAAGGACTCGATGTTCGGGCCGTACTGGTCAGTGACGCGCTACAACGATATCATGGAGATCGAGACCAACCATTCGGTGTTCTCCTCGGCGTCCTCGCTCGGCGGCATCACCATCCGCGACATCAATCCGGACCTGCGCCGCGAGAGCTTCATCTCCATGGACCCGCCGCGCCATGCGGCCCAGCGCAAGACCGTAGCGCCGATGTTCACGCCGACGCATCTGGACAATCTCGCCCTCAACATCCGCAAGCGCTCGGCCGAATGCCTCGACAATCTGCCGCGCGGCGAAGTGTTCGACTGGGTCGACCGCGTTTCGATCGAACTTACGACGCAGATGCTCGCGGTGCTGTTCGATTTCCCCTGGGAGGACCGCCGCAAGCTGACGCGCTGGTCGGATATCGCGACCACCATCCCCGGGCCCGACGGCCTCGTCGCAACCGAGGACGAGCGGATGGCCGAGCTCGCAGAATGCGCGGGCTATTTCTCTCGTCTGTGGAAAGAGCGCATCGAACAGCCCCCGAAGAGCGACCTGCTGTCGATGATGGCGCATGGCGCGGCGACGCGCGACATGGATGCGAAGAACTTCCTCGGCAATCTCATCCTTTTGATCGTCGGCGGCAATGACACCACCCGCAACACGATGTCAGGCTCGATCTACGCGCTGAGCCAGCATCCGGAGCAGTATCGCAAGCTGCGCGAAAACCCCGCCCTGCTCGACAGCTTCGTGCCGGAGGTGATCCGCTGGCAGACTCCGCTGGCGCATATGCGGCGCACCGCGCTGTCCGACTTCGAGTTTCGCGGCAGGCAGATCAAGAAAGGTGACAAGGTCGTGATGTGGTACGTCTCGGGCAATCGCGACGAGGAGGCGATCGAGAAGCCCTACGATTTCATCATTGACCGCGCCCGCCCGCGCACGCATCTGTCCTTCGGCTTCGGCATCCACCGCTGCGTCGGCTTGCGGCTTGCCGAACTCCAGCTCAAGATTATCTGGGAAGAGATCCTCAAGCGCTTCGACCATATCGACGTGGTCGGCGAACCCAAGCGGGTCTATTCGAGTTTCGTAAAGGGTTTGGAAACGCTGCCGGTCAAGATTACGGCGTGAATTCGCAGTAAAGATGAGCTCGAACGACGTCCAGGATGATGCTACGCCCCCTCTCCCGCCTGCGACCGCTTGCGGGGGAGGGCTGGGGTGGGGGTATCTCCGCGGGCGAGGACCCCCGAGAGGTTAGAGCCCTCACCCGGCGCTACGCCGTAGCCGAGGCTTTGCCTCGGCGTTTCTTAAGAGAACGGCCGCCGGCGGCGGCCTGTGCCTCTCCCGCAAGCGGGAGAGGTTATCAGAAACACTGGAGCCCACCATCATGAACATCCAAGCGCCGGTTAAAGTGGACAAGGCCGAACGCATGCGCCGGGCCCGCGAGGAGGCCTATGCGACGCCGCTTTCGCAGTTCCACCCCGGTGCGCCCAGGCTATTCCAGGACGACACGTTGTGGCCGTGGTTCGAGCGGCTACGCAAGGAAGAGCCGGTGCACTACTGCACCAATGCGCCGATCGAGCCGTACTGGTCGGTGGTGAAGTACAACGACATCATGCATGTCGACACCAACCACGGCATCTTCTCGTCCGCCTCGACGCTCGGCGGCATCTCGATCCGCGACGTGCCGGAAGGCTACGACTGGCCGAGCTTCATCGCCATGGACCAGCCGCGCCATTCATCGCAACGCAAGACGGTGTCGCCGATGTTCACGCCGACACACCTAGACGAACTGGCCAAGCTGATCCGCCAGCGTTCGCAGACCGTGCTCGACAATCTGCCGCGCAACGAGACATTCAACTTCGTCGAACGCGTCTCGATCGAGCTGACGACGCAGATGCTGGCGACCCTGTTCGACTTCCCCTGGGAGGAGCGACGCAAGCTGACACGCTGGTCGGATGTCTCGACCGCGCTGCCCAAGAGCGGCATCGTCGCGTCCGCCGAAGAGCGCCGCCGCGAGATGGACGAGTGCTACGCCTATATGTCGAAGCTGTGGAACGAGCGCGTCAATTCGGCGCCGCGCAACGACCTGCTGTCGCTGATGGCCCATAACGACGCCACGCGCTTCATGGACCCCGATAACCTCATGGGCAACATCATCCTGCTCATCGTCGGCGGCAACGACACCACGCGCAACACCATGACCGGCTCGGTCCTGGCGCTGAACGAGAACCCCGAGCAGTACGACAAGCTCCGCGCCAATCCGGCGCTGATCGATTCCATGGTCCCCGAAGTGATCCGCTGGCAGACGCCGCTCGCCCACATGCGGCGCACCGCGCTCCAGGACACCGAGATCGGCGGCAAGCACATCAGGAAGGGCGACCGCGTCGTGATGTGGTACGTCTCCGGCAATCGCGACGAAGAGATGTTCGAGAAGCCCAACGAGTTCATCATCGATCGTCCGCGACCGCGCACCCACCTCTCCTTCGGCTTCGGTATCCACCGCTGCGTCGGCATGCGGCTCGCAGAGCTCCAGCTCCGGATCGTCTGGGAAGAGATGCTGAAGCGGTTCGACCGGATCGAGGTGGTTGGCGAACCGAAGCGGATCTATTCGAGCTTCATCAAGGGATATGAGACGCTGCCGGTGCGGATTCCGGGGTAGCCCCGCCACTATGAGGGCAGCAGACCCAACTCTATCCCCTCACCCTGAGGAGCCTGCGAAGCAGGCGTCTCGAAGGGCGAGGCCGAGAGAGGGGCCTTCATCCTTCGAGACGCGCGCAAGAGCGCGCTCCTCAGGATGAGGAGAACGCGGCGACACCCCAGCTATAAAATTCCGGCATGACAGCTCGCACAAGATGCGAAGGGCCGGCGGAGGGCTTGTGTCCTAAATCCCTCTGAGAATTCAGAGCTGGCCGTCAGGCAAGCCTGATGTCCCACAGGCCTTCTTTGCGGCAGGCCGCGACTTCCTCGCGCAGAAGCGCCGTGATGGCCAGCGACGCCGTCGAGGCCGGACGGTCGATCGGAGATGCGAAAATGAGCTCGCGCGTCATCGGCTTCGCGACGGCCGTAGTTTCCAGCCGCCCGTCGGCGACCTCGCCGTGGACCGACGACGGCGGCAGCAGCGCGAATCCGAGCCCCTCCTCGACCAGGCTCGTCAGCACGCGGAACGAATCCGCCTCGAGCTGGACGTCGAGCTTGATCTTGCGCTGGGCGGCAGCATGTTCGATCAACGCGCGGAGGCCGTGCGAATGACTGGGCAGCACCAGACGCTGCCGCAGCAGCCAGCCGATATCGACGCTCTTCTTGCGCGCAAGACCGCAGCCGCGCGGACCGACCGCAACAATGTTGTCGCGGCCAAGGCTCTCCACGTTGAGATGCAGATCGGCCGAACGGCCATACAGGATCGCGAGATCCATCTCGCCGCGATGCAGCCATTCGACGAGATGGCCGCTATAGCTCTCGACGATACGCAACGAGATGCCGGGAAATTTTTCGACGCAGCGCCGAGCGAAGCGCGCCGACAGCACGCAGCTCACGGTCGGAACCAGGCCGAGCACGACCTGGCCGGACGGCGGCCCCTTGGCCGACTGGATGTCGTCGCGGATCTGGTCGATCTGCCGGACGATGCCAGAGGTGCGCGCCAGCAAGAGACGGCCGGCCTCCGTCAGCACCATGCCGCGACCGTTGCGGGTGAACAATTCGGCGCGCAGCTCGTGTTCCAGGAGCTTGATCTGGCGGCTGAGCGCCGGCTGCGCCACGCGCAACGTGTCGGAGGCCTTGGAAAGGCTCCCGAGCTCCGCCACGCAACTGAAGGTCCTGAGCTGCCGGAAATCCATGCTTGCCAATCCTGGAAGGCTACTCCATACGCTATAGCAAATGAGCATAGGGGGCTGGCATTGTTTTCACAACGCCAGAGGATTGGCCGGCGTTATCTTAACTGCCGCTATTGATGGGAAACGCCATGAGTCAAGAACACCACACCGAAGATCACGCCGACATCCGCGAAGCCGTTGCCAAGCTCTGCGCGCAGTTTCCCGGCGAATACTGGCGCAAGCTCGATCGCGAGATGGCCTACCCGAAAGCCTTCGTCGACGCGCTGACGCAGGCGGGTTACCTCTCGGTGCTGATCCCCGAGGAATATGGCGGCGCCGGCCTGAAGCTCTCGGCGGCCGCGGCGATCCTCGAAGAGATCCAGCGCGCAGGCTGCAATGGCGGCGGTTGCCACGCCCAGATGTACACGATGGGCACGGTGCTGCGGCACGGCAATGACG
>JAEWFG010000101.1 GCA_023388935.1 Pseudomonadota bacterium
GTTGTTCTCTATCGGTCTATATGGAATCGGCCTCTTCGTCCCTCGCAGGGCGACCCCGGCCGCACGGAACAAGCCGCGTTCGAGTGACGCGAACGCGCGCACCAGCATGCTGGTCCCGTCGAGGCAGCGCGCTATGTGCTGCCTCAGGCGGCTTAGCGACCGCCGCTGTCAACGTGGCGAATACCGCGATTTGCAGCCAGCCTTGCCAAGTCATGTACACTCGTTCCCCGAGTTGTCAGCGGAAACGGTGAGGCCGTATATGACTAATTTAGCTTGCATCGCTTGGGACCCATTGACAAAGCTCAAGTCCAAGTCGTCACTGGATGAACCGTGAACAGCCGGATGCGAACCTTGCCCGGTGGCAGAGCTAGACTTAACTCGACATAAAAAGGATTGAGCACTCGGCATTCTCAAGGACCGCTGCTGCCACCTTGCCAAAGAAGAGCGTGTCGCCGGCCGGACGGCCTACCCCCAGCACGATCAAATTGTAGCACCCCAGGCGCGCCTGCCGAAGGATCGCATCCTCGGGGGAGACGTCGAGCCGCAAGGCTGTGCGGATCGATCGGCCTTCGCGATCCGCCAACTCCACGATATCCTTCAGCACGGCTTCTTCGTAATGGTGGGTTGTCGTGGGGCGCCGCAACCGGCGCTGGGCCGCACCAAGTCCCACCGTACCGAGGACATAGAGAGCGGTCATCGGGCTGTTGCTCATCTTCGCGATCGCGAGCGCAACTTCAGCGGCCCGACGCGAAACCTTGTTGCCCCTCACCGGCACGAGAATGTTCAGGGCCCCTTCGCGCGCCATGTTCACATTCGGTCCCCGCGCGACCACCACCGCGAGCGGACCTTCGTAAGTTGCAGCGATGCGAGCGATCTCTTCGTGAAATCCCCCCTGTACCGCTTCGGTCCTGTCGATGCCAAGGACAAGCAAGCCGTAGCCCTTCTGAATTTCCCTGCCAACAGCCGAGTCGCTCGCGACGGCACCGGCTCGGAGCATCACATGGGTCCTTGTCCTCATCTCACCTTTCGCGTGCGCTGGGGAACTGGCCCTCACCGCGCTCAAGACGGCTTCAGGACTTCCGCTTCCGAGATGAAGGACGGTTGTCGTAATCTCCCGGGATCCGGCGATGAGACCCGCCAGGCGTATGGCGAGTTTGCCGTTGGTACTGTCATCGGCTGCGACAAGCAGGCGCTCCACCTTGCTGAGAAATCCCTTGGCTTCGAATGCCTCGCGCTCGAGTCGGGATCGCTCCTCCTCGTGAAGCGGCAGCCTTGATAACGCCCAGCGCAGAGTGGGCGGCATCGAGAGAGTAGTCACGATTGCCGTCGTCACAATCATTGTGAAGAGATCCTGATTGATCACGCCAAGCGTCAGGCCGATGGATGCAACGATCACCTCGGTCGAACCTCGCGCGTTCATGCCGCAGGCCAATGCCATCGATTCCCGTCCGCTCAATCCGCCCAGCGTGCCGCCGAGAAAGGCCCCACTGAACTTTCCGACGCTCGCGATGGCAACAAGCCCGCAGGTCAGTGCGAGGAGTCTGGGATCCGCAAGGATGGACAGATCCGCATTAAGACCGGCCAGCGCAAAGAACACCGGCATGAAAAGAGCCACAACCAGCCCACGCAGCTGCTCATCGATATGGCGGGTCAAAATTGGCGATTCGCCGACGAGAATTCCGGCAACGAAGGCGCCGAGCACGGTGTGGACGCCGATTAGATGCGTTACCAGCGCCATCACGCCCATGACGATCAGGATCGCGGTGACCACGGGCACCTCGCTGACGAACGTGTCGTTGGTCCAGCGGATCAAACTGAATACAAAGCGCCGGCCCAGCGTGAAGCTGACCAACAGGAAAAGGCCCGTCCCGAGTATGCTTTGAACGAGGATCGTCGCGTTGAACTGACCGTGCAATGCCAGGCTGGACGTGATCGCGATGATGGTCCAGCCGACCGTGTCGTCGACAATGGCGGAAGCGAGCAGCGTCATTCCCACCTTGCGGCGTATGAACTTCATTTCACGCACGACCGTCGCCACGATCTTGACGGAGGCGACCGAGAGGGCGGTTCCCAAAAACAGCGAGGTGGTCAACCGCTGGTCGGGGCGTGGCAACATGGAATCGGGCAGGAGCTGCCCCACCGTCAGACCGAGCGCAAAAGGCAGTGCCATGCCTGCCGCGGACACGCTGATAGCGGCCCGCCTTGCCTTTCTGACCAACTTGAGATCCGTTTCCATTCCGGTCAGCAGCAAGAGCATCAGTATTCCGAGATCGGAAACCGCCTCGAGCATCGCTTTCTGCTCGCGCCCCGCAGGGAAAAGCGCCTGCTGCGCCTCCGGCCAGACAACTCCAAAGACCGACGGTCCCAGCAAGACGCCTGCGAGCAACTGTCCCATCACTGCAGGCTGGCCTACCCGCTGCATGGCTTCGCCAAGCAGGCGGCCAAGCAAGAGCAGCACCACGATTTGCGCGATGAAGAGTGCCTCCGACGGACCCATTCAGGCTCCTCCCCGGAACGGCACGGCTACGCTGGCCGCCGCAACACTGTCCTACATACCTCGGCGGCAAGCATCGAAAAGATCAAGCGCCGTATTCGCCACCTTTATGAAATTCCTATATCGCCCGCCCTACGTTCCCCGCTCGTCCTAATTCGGGCGCCGCATCATCAGTTGCTGCCTCGCACCGTGTGTCTAATTGACTTAAGTCAAGTGTTTGTCGGCTCCGCTCACTAACTTTAACCTCTCTTTTTGTGAGTGGTTCATGTTCACGATCGGCTATTTGCTCGTCGTTGTTCTGGCGCTTACTCCGGCGGCCTTGAGCTATGTATCGACCGGTCGCTTTCCGGCCATTCCCGCTCGCCGCGCAACGCTTTTCGCGGGGCTCATTCTCGGAATTGCTTGCCTCGAGGCCGCGCTCCGCATCTCGCTCGAGTATTACTGGTTCACGGAACTCGGCAAGATTCATCGATACCTGTTGTCACTCGAATATCGCGCGGCGCTCTTCTTTGGCGTTCTTATGTTCGCCGGCTGGTTCGTGGGATCCAACGTTCGGACGTTATGCCGGCCGGTTTGGCCATTCGGGGGTGCGACTCTCTGGATCATCACGCTCGCGTTCTCGACCCTCCTGGCAATGCTGGCGACATCGCTCTGGATGCCGCTTATGGCCTATTTTGGAGCCACCGCAACCGGCATCACTGATCCCGTGTTCGGCAAGGATCTCAGCTTCTATCTGCTCGAGCTTCCGCTGTATCAGACTCTGATTGGCGGTTTCATTTTCGTCCTGCTCTTCGCGTTTGCCGTCTGGGGAGCCGCAAATCTGCTTTCCATTGGCACACAAGGGCCGACCTTAAGGGTGGTTGCGCATTCGGGCGCTTCGATGCGCCTGGTCGATCTTTTTGAAGGCGTCAAGCAGATACCGAACAAGGCACATCCCGCCCCTGCCGAATCCAGACGAAGAGCTCTGCTGCTTGCGGCCTTGCTTTGTGTTGCCCTAGCTTTGAACCGCCTGCTCGAGCAATATCATCTGGTCATCGATGGACACTCTACGGTCCTGGCCGGCGCGTCGTATGGCGACATCCATTTCTGGATACCCGCCTACAGTCTGACAATTGTCGGTTGGCTGGCTCTTGCATGTCTGCTCGCAGCCAATGCCTTCGTCCCCCGCCTAGCCGCCTGGTTTCGATCGCGGCCGGAACGCTGGCTCCTGCCGTGCGGGCTCTTCGTGTTCATCTACTCCAGCGCCTATGCGGTTCCGGCTGTGCTTGAGGAGATCTACGTCGGGCCAAATCAGATTACGCTCGAACAACCCTATCTGGTGCGGAGCATTGCCGGAACCCGGCGAGCCTACAACCTGGAGGGGCCGGTGCTCGACGAACGAGAGTTTGCCGTATCCGCTGATAACCTCACTCCGACAGACCTAAGGAAAAATGCCGCGACGCTCCGAGACGCCCGGATCTGGGACTGGCGCGCGCTTGAACCGCAGCTTCAGCAAATCCAGGGATTGCGTCCCTATTACCGGTTCAGCGGCGTGGACATCGATCGCTACACGATCGACGACATCGAGCGCCAGGTGATGATCACGGCACGCGAACTCGACGTCGACCGGCTTCCCGAACAAGCGAAAGTCTGGGTCAATCTCGCGCTCAAATATACCCACGGCTATGGCGCAGTCGCCGTTCCCGTCAACGAAATGGATGGGAGAGGCAACCCGGTGTTGTGGGCGCACGATATCCCTCTCCTCGCCAAGGATGGACTCGCCGTTAATCACGGCCAGATCTACTTCGGCGAGTCGACGCGCGACCGCGTTTACGTTCATGCGGCGGAAAAGGAATTCGACTTTCCGCAAGGACAAGCGAACGTTGAGACAGTCTACGCAGGCCACGGAGGGATCGAGATCTCGAATCTCTGGCGCAAGCTCGTGATCGCCCATCAGGTCGACGGGCTGCGCCTGTTCGTCTCCCAATATTTCACCCCCGAAAGCCGGATCCTGTTGCGCCGAAATATCGTTGAACGCGCGCAGATGCTTGCGCCGTTCCTGAGCTTCGATCGCGACCCCTATATCGTCGCCGATGGCGATCACTATTCCTACATCCTTGATGCCTATACGACGTCGGACAGCTATCCCTATAGTCAGGCGTATCAAGGCGCCGTCCGTATCTTTGACGGGCGGAACTATCTCCGCAACTCGGTGAAGGCCGTCATCGATGCCTACAACGGTTCGGTCACGTTCTACGTCTTCGACCGACACGATCCAATCATCAATGCATACCGGCGTATGCTGCCCGGCTTCTTTGAGGACGCCGCGGCGATGCCCGCAAAGATCCGAAGCCACATCCGCTACCCGGAAGACATCTTTGCGGTGCAGGCCGAGATGTATGGCACCTATCACATGACCAACCCCACAACCTTCTACAATCGGGAGGACCGCTGGGAAGTCCCACGTGAACTGTTTCGCGACCGCGAGATCGAGATGCTGCCCTATTATGTGACCACGCAGCTTCCGAGCTCACCCGGTTCCGAGTTCATGCTGATGCTTCCCATGGCGGTTGCCGGGAAGAACCAGATGTCCGGTTGGCTCGCCGGCCTTTGTGACGGCGAAAACTATGGAAAGCTGGTGGCCTTTCGATTTCCAAAGGGAACATTTATCGACGGTCCGGCACAAATTGAATCGCGGATCAACGCGGACAGCCGCTTCTCCGGCGATTTGACCCTGTGGGATCAGCACGGCTCGCACGTCATCCGCGGCAATCTCATCGTGCTGCCGCTTAACGGCAACCAGCTGATCGCGCTCGAACCTGTCTATATCGAGGCCGAGCAGACCAGGATTCCGATGCTGGCCCGGGTGGTTCTGGCGCAATTGTTGCCAGATAACCGCAAGATCGAGTGGGCGCCGACGCTCAGCGATGCCGAGGCTCTTCTGGTCGGGACGTCAGCCCAGTCGGCCGCACCGTCGCAGCAAGTTTCGGGCCAGCCTCAGGATATAGCGGCACAGGCACGCGAAGTCTTCGAAGAGATGAAGCGACAATATGCGGGCGGCAACTTCACGCGCTATGGCGAACTGCTGCAGGAGCTTGGAAAACTGCTCGCCGCGCCTCAGAGGTGAGCGTTCGCCCTACGACAGCGACCGCGTTGCAGACATAACTCTTCGGATGGAGGGCGACCCAATGCTGCTCGGTCAGGACGTGCGCAAGCCTTGGAGCTTCACGCTGCCCAGGTCTGCCACGACTTGATCGGCGCCGCTGTCAAGGAGCGTTGCGACGACGCTGCCATGCATCGATATGGACCGCCGCCACCCTACGAAAGCCACCGGCGCATATCGAAGTGAGGTGATCACGCGCTGCCTTCGCAACATTCGCAACATCGCGTGAGGTAAAGATCGTGAATATCCGATCCAGCCGTACGGTTTCGCCGAGCGTTGCCTGCCAGGACCAGCGCTCCTCGCGGCCATCTGTTCCAACTCGGTCACGCGCCTGCAAGGCAGCAAGACCCTGCACTTCCGATGCGGTGGCGATTCCGATATCTTTATCAGACACCCGCATCCGCAGCGCGCCGGATTCGGCGACGACCTGTTGGATGTCGGTACGCGTTGCATCCGCAGAGCAGAGACGTGCCGTAAGGCTGATCCTCCCGGCGTAGTTCTCGGCCGTTGCAGCCACCGATTGGAATATCACGTGCCGATCGGCCAGAGAGGCAAGCTGGATATAGGTCAATCGCGTGATGCGACCGCTCGGGTCTTGCTGGCGCCATTCCCGCCACAGCAAGCCCTGCCGGAGATCAAGTCGTCGTCGATGAGCGACTGAGTGACCCGTCTCAAGCGATAACCGCTCGTCCTCCACTGTCACTTCGACGTGCAGCCAATCGGGCAGCACGGCCAACCTCGGCCCGCTGCCTCCATCCGCCGTCCAGATCCCGGCGACAAAGATCGAGGGATGTGAGAACCTGGTGCCCTCGCCGACGGAGGCCCTCATGCCGAGATATCCGTTGCCGACGGCAAAGAGC
>JAEWFG010000131.1 GCA_023388935.1 Pseudomonadota bacterium
GGCTTGCGACGACATCGCCCTCGCACATGCAGCTTTCCGCAGCCGAAACCGACACTCGGGCGACCGCCAAGAAGGACAGCTGGGAGGTCGTTCACTCCGGCAACTCCGTCAGTCTCGAGCAAGAAATGATCAAGGGCAGCGACGTCAATCGCGACTACTCGATGAACTCGGCAGTCGTGCGGTCGTTTCATCGCATGCTGCTGTCGAGCGCGAAGGCCTGAGGTGAATTGAAATGCTGGACTCACTGCAAGCATCATTGACGGTCGCGAGCTCCGGACTCGAAGCGCAGTCGACGCGCATGCGCATCGTCTCGGAAAACCTCGCGAACGCGACGTCGACGGGGCGCACCGCCGGCGCCGATCCCTATCAACGCAAGACGATCACCTTCGATGCCGCAATGGACCGTGCCTCGGGCGCGCAGCTTGCGAAGGTCAAGGAGATCGGGGTCGATACCACGCCGTATCGCGTGGAGTACGATCCGGGGCATCCCGCTGCCGACAAGGCCGGCTACGTCAAGCTGCCGAACGTCAACATGATGATCGAGATGGCGGACATGCGGGAAGTCAATCGGTCCTATGAAGCCAATCTCCAGGTCGTGAAGCAGGTGAGGTCGATGCTGGGCATGACCATCGACCTTCTGAGGAGCTGACAATGCTTGAAGCGATTTCATCCACCGCGATTTCGGCAGGACAAGCGGCGACGCGCGCCACCGAGACTCAGGCCATTTCGCCCGCGGCGACGACCGCGATCCAGTCCGGCGGCGACGTCGGCTTCGATTCGGTGATGAAGCAGGTGACGACGGACGCGATTGGGACGCTGAAGGCGGGCGAAGCGGCGTCGATCTCGGCGATGCAGGGCAAGGAATCGACGCGGCGCGTCGTGGAGGCGCTGATGTCGGCCGAGCAGGCCTTGCAGACGGCGGTCGCGGTTCGCGACAAGGTCGTGCAGGCCTATCAAGAAGTCGTTCGCATGTCGATTTGATCTGAAGGAGTGACGCTGTGAAATCGCTCGCCATTGCGGCTACGGGCATGAATGCCCAGCAGACCAACATCGAAGTCATCGCGAACAACATCGCCAACATCAACTCGACCTCGTACAAGCGGGCGCGGGCGGAGTTCACTGATCTGTTCTATCAGATGGACCGCATGCAGGGCGTCGCGAACGTCAACGGCTCGTCACCGATCCCGGAAGGCGCCAATCTCGGCCTTGGCGTCAAGTCGGCGGCGATCCGCAAGCTGCACATCCAGGGCGCGCTCACGCAGACCGGCAACCCCTACGATCTGGCGATCAACGGCCGCGGCTGGTTTCAGATATTGGGCCCGAACAACGAGCTGCAATATACCCGCGCGGGCTCGTTCAACACCAATGCCAACGGCCAGCTCGTCACGATCGACGGCTATCTGCTCGACCCCGCGATCACAGTGCCGCAAGGAACGGTTCAGGTCACGGTCAACCAGACCGGCCAGGTGTTCGCCAAGCTGGACACGGAAGTGAACCCGCGGCAGATCGGCCAGCTCAACCTCGCCAACTTCGCCAACGAAGCGGGCCTGGAACCTCTCGGCAGCAATCTCTATCGCGAGACCGTAGCTTCTGGCACGCCGGTGGTCGGGCTGCCGGGTGATGCCGGCTACGGCAAGATCAACCAGCAATATCTGGAAGCTTCGAACGTCGACCCGGTCAAGGAAATCACCGAGTTGATCTCCGCGCAACGCGCTTATGAGATGAATGCCAAGGTCATCCAGGCGTCGGATGAGATGGCGTCGACCGTATCGAAGGGCCTTCGCTAGTTTCGGTGTGTCCATGTCGAACAGGGTGGGCCTGATGGTGCGCGGGTTGGCCGCCGTGCTGCTGGTTCTCGTCTCGCCGCAGATCGCCGCGGGCGAGGAGAAGCGGCTTCCCGTGCCCGCCGTCTCGATCCGTGCCGGCGAGCTGATCCGGGACGACATGATCACGGAGCGCGCCTTCGCGCCGAATGCGCTCGGCGTCGCCATGTTCATCGAAGGACGCCAGGTCCTGGTCGGCCGCATGGCGCGGCGCTCGCTGCTGCCGGGCCAGCCCATTCCGACCAACGCTGTGGAAGATCCCTGGACCGTCGCACGCGGCGCGATGGTCAAGGTCGTGGTGGAAGACAGTGGCCTGTCGATCGTCACTTACGGCTCGGCGATGCAGTCGGGCGCGGCCGGCGCGCTCATCCCGGTGCGAAACGCCGACACCGGCGTGATCATCAAGGGCATCGTCCAGCCGGACGGCACCGTCAAAGTCGTGGACGGGTCATGACCAGATTCCTGCTTGCGCTCGTCCTCGTCGTTTCCGCTGCCAGCGCCCAGGCCGCCGTCCGCATCAAGGACATCGCGGACATTAAGGGACTGCGCGAAAACCAGATCGTCGGCTACGGCCTCGTCATCGGCCTGAACGGCACCGGCGACACGCTGCGCAATGCTCCATTCACGGAGCAGTCGCTGCAATCGATGCTCGAGAACATGGGCATCAACGTCAAGAACGAGACCACCAGTACGAACAATCCGCCGCGTCCGACGACGCTGCGCACACGCAACGTCGCCGCCGTGATGGTGACCGCGGACCTGCTGCCTTCGATCGGTGCGGGCGAGCGCATGGACGTGACCGTGTCGTCGCTTGGCGATGCGACGTCGCTGCTCGGCGGAACGTTGGTGATGACGTCATTGCGGGCTGCCGACGGCGCGGTCTATGCGGTGGCGCAAGGAGCGGTCACGGTCGCCGGTTACAGTGTCGGAGGCCAGGCCCAGAACGTCAGCCAGGGGACGCCGACCGCAGGGCGCATCCCGAACGGCGCGCTGGTCGAGCGCGAAGTGCAGGGAAGTCTCCACGAGATGGAATTCCTGGTGCTGGAGCTCAAGAATCCCGACTTCGTCACTGCGACGCGAATCCTCGACGCCATCAACCGTTACGCTGGCGGTCGCTATCGCGCGCAGATCGCCTTCGAGCGCGACTACCGCACCGTCGTGCTGTCGAAGCCGCGCCACATCGGCCCGGTCCGCTTCCTGGCCGAAATCGGTGAGCTGACGGTCGAGCCGGATACGCCGGCGCGGGTGGTGATCAACGAGCGCACCGGCACGGTGGTGATCGGGCGTGACGTGCGGATATCGACCGTTGCAGTGACGCACGGCAATCTGTCGGTTCGTGTCACCGAGCTTCCGGTAGTGTCGCAGCCCGCGCCGTTCTCGCGAGGTCAGACGGTGGTTGTTCCGCAGACCGTGGTCGAGGCCAACGAGGCTGGATCGCAGGTGGCGATCCTGAGCGGCGTCGATCTCCAGCGCCTGGTGCGCGGGCTGAACCAGATCGGCCTGAAGCCATCTGGCATCATCGCGATCCTTCAGGCGATCAAGACGGCCGGCGCTCTCCAGGCCGATGTCATCGTGCAATGATGCGCAAGCGTCGTGCAAGCTTGGTCGCTCAATGCTCGGATATCGACCGAGAATCGTACGCGGCCCGATGCTGAAACTGGATCACACAGCCAAACTCCTCCTCGTCACGGTGTCCGTGCTCGCGAGCATGTCGCCTGTGCTGGCTCTGGATGAGGCGAAGCAGTCGAAGCCGCTCGACCTGCTCTCCTTCGCGCGCGCCCGCGCGCCCGGACCGCAGAAGGAGCACACGGCGGCCACCCCGATCCCGGGCGACAATGCGTCCATCCAGGCGACGGCGTGGGCTGCCGAAGACTCCGGACCGGCGATCACCGGCGCGGCGTCGGCGACCCCGGCACCCGTACCTGCACCCGCGCCCATACGCGCGGCCAAGCCCGGCAGCGTCTCGGCACCGCCGAAGCCCGCACCGCCGCAGGCCGCTGCGCCCGCAGACAACGAAGTCGCGCTGTTCTGCAGCAACGTGGCCGACCCCGCCGTCGATGCAAGGTTGGCCTGGCAAATCAAGGAGCTGGAGAAGGCCGAGAACCAGCTCCGCGAGCGGATTGCGGAGGTTGAGGCCAAGCGTGCGGAATACGAGAAGTGGATGGCGCTGCGCGACGACTTCCTGAAGAAGGCCGAAGCGAGCGTTGTCGAGATCTATTCGCGCATGAAGCCGGACGCTGCGGCCACCCAGATCGCCGGTATGACAGACGAGACCGCCGCGGCCGTGCTCGCCAAGCTCAGCCCGAGGAGTTCGAGCGCAATTTTCAACGAAATGGAGACGGGGCGCGCAGCGCATCTCGCCGACCTGCTCGGTGGCATGCGTCGCGTGGATGACGGAAAGACAAAATAGATGAAGTTGCCAATCCTCATCCTGTCGCTCCTATTGCTTGCCGGGTGCTCCCATGATTCGGCCGAGATCCTGAATGGCCCGCAATTGTCGCCTGTCGGCACCGGCCTGAGGACGCAGGCCGATCCGATCCCGGTGACGCCCCGTATGCACACGCCCGTCAGCTATCGCTCGACCTGGGACGACGGCACCGATCTCTTCCGCGATCCCCGCGCCCGGCGCGCCGGTGACGTCGTGACGGTGATCATCTCGATGCAGGACAAGGCCAAGCTCGACAACAAGACCGGCCGTTCGCGCGATTCGCAGATCAAGTTCGGGCTCGACTGGCTGATGGACGTCGCGGGATGGAACGACAAGGGCTCCGCCAGCGCCAATCTCAACACCAACACCCAGATCAAGGGTAACGGCCAGATCGATCGCGCCGAGGACATCAAGCTGTCCATCGCCGCCATCGTCACCGACGTGTTGCCGAACGGCAATATGATGATCAGCGGCTCGCAGGAGTTTCGCGTGAACACGGAGATGCGTGTGCTCAACGTCGGCGGCATCGTGCGTCCGCGCGATATCTCCCGCGCGAATACGATCTCCTATGACAAGATCGCCGAGGCGCGCGTGTCTTACGGCGGTCGCGGAAATCTATCTGACGTGCAGAAGCCTGGATGGGGACATCGGATCTATGACGCCGTCGCACCATTCTGAGGTTCGGATGCTCCGGACCGCGTTGCGAGGGCAGGGGGCGTCATGCGCCTGATTGCGGCCATCGTGGTGCTGACCCTGATCGCGATCGGTGCTGGCGCCATTGCCGGCCTGCATCTGCTTGCGGCCGCCGAGCGTGTCGCCGACGCGAAGAAGAGCGCCACGCCGCCGCCCATTGCGTCGAGCTACGTCGGCACCGCACGCCTCAGGAAGCTGTCCCCGATCGTGACCAATCTCGCCGCGCCGTCCAACAACTGGGCCCGCATCGAGGCCTCCATGGTCACCGAGAGCATGAGCGACGAGGATGCCGGCATCCTGGCCGCCCATATCAGCGAGGACATCGTGACTTATCTGCGGTCGGCGTCGGCTGCGCAGTTCGAGGGATCGCGCGGGCTCCAGCATCTGCGCGATGATCTGGCCGAACGGGCCAATGTCCGCTCGTCGGGCAAGGTCCGCGAATTAATCATTGAGACGTTGGTGATTCAGTGAGAGTGAGAGTCCTGCTGCTCGCGTTGGTTCTGGTCGTGCTGCCCGAGGTGGCATTGGCCCAGATCCCGGACCTCAACTCGCTGCTGCCGCCCGGCAACGGCTCGACCAGCGGCCGCATCATCCAGATGATGGCGCTGATCACGGTGCTGTCGGTGGCGCCGGGGCTACTCATCATGGTGACGAGCTTCACGCGGTTTGCGGTGTCATTGTCGTTCCTGCGCTCCGGTCTTGGCCTCCAGACCACGCCGGCCAACCTGGTGCTGATCAGCCTGGCGCTGTTCATGACCTTCTACGTGATGGCTCCGACCTTCGACCGCGCCTGGGAGACCGGCGTCCAGCCTCTCATGAAGAACGAGATCTCGGAGGAGGAGGCCTATCTGAAGATCACCGATCCGTTCCGCGAGTTCATGCTGGCCCATGTCCGTGACAAGGATCTCCAGACCTTCGAGGCGCTCGCCGCGGAAAGCTTTCGCAAGAAGTTCGACGACAAGCGCATCGACCTGCGCGTCATCATTCCGGCCTTCATGATCTCCGAGCTCCGGCGTTCGTTCGAGATCGGATTCCTCATCATCCTGCCGTTCCTCGTCATCGACATGATCGTGGCGACGCTGACCATGTCGATGGGCATGATGATGATGCCGCCGACGATTCTCGCGCTGCCATTCAAGATGCTGTTCTTCGTGCTGATCGACGGCTGGAACCTGCTCGCCTCCGGACTGGTGCGGTCGTTCTCGTAAGCGCCGCGATCGCCGGCCGATCGGCCGTTAAGGTTAGCGAGAATGGTTAGCGAGTGGTAAGATTAACTATATGATATTATAGCGAAATTTCGGCCGATCTTAATCTGGAAGCAAGATTCGGCGTGTTAGCAATGCGTCACGGCGGGTTGGACCCCACCCAGATCAGTCCAAAGGCATGATGCCGCCCCTCCGTACCGGTGAAAACCCGGTATGTCCCCTCGTGAAAATGTAATGCGTACATAAAGGGACATTCGCAATGTCAAGCCTGCTTACGAACTCGACCGCCATGACCGCGCTCCAGACCCTGCGGTCTGCGAGCTCGCAACTCGCCGCCACGCAGAACCGGATCTCCACCGGCCAGCGTGTGGCCACCGCATCGGACAACGCCGCCTACTGGTCGATCGCGACGTCGATGCGCGCCGACAACGCCGCGCTCTCCGCGGTCTCCGACTCGCTCGGTCTGTCGGCTGCGACCGTCGACACCGAATATACCGCTCTGACCTCGGTTATCGGCGACAAAAACGGCGGCCTGACTAAGCTCCAGTCGCTGCTGGTCGAAGCCAAGACCGCCGGTATCGACCGCGCCAAGATCCAGTCGGACATCACCCAGATCCAGCAGCAGATGCAGGGTACTGCCGATGCGGCGACCTTCAACGGCGTGAACTGGCTGAGCACGACCACTGCCACGCCGACGACGGTCGACCTGGTGTCGTCGTACTCTCGCGTCGGCGGCACACCGACCACCGGCTCGATCAGCCTGACCGTCGCCACCTACTCGCTCTACACCTCCAGCCAGGGTGGCATTCTGGACAAGGCGGCCGCCGGCGGCGCGTCGGTCGCCAGCATGGACATCGGCACGCTGACCGACTCGTCGACTGACCAGGCCACGCTCGATACCTACATCGCGCAGGTCACCGCTGCGATCGACTCGGTGGCTTCGGCCGCCGCCGATCTCGGCGCCGTCAAGAACCGTATCTCGACCAACACGGACTTCGTGAAGTCGCTGATGGACTCGGTTGATCGCGGTATCGGCCAGCTCGTCGACGCCGACATGAACCAGGAGTCCACGCGCCTGTCGGCCCTCCAGGTCCAGCAGCAGCTCGGCGTTCAGGCGCTCTCGATCGCCAACAACAGCAGCCAGATCATTCTGTCGCTGTTCCGCTAAGCCTCTAGCAGTCTGGGGAGGGCCGCGCTTCTTGAGAAGCGCGGCCCTTTCGTTTGGCGTGACGCCGCGCGCACGTCGTAATTTCGGCTGCCCTGTTGCAGCCGGGGCACAGAGCCACAAGCCTCGCACAAGCTTAGCTCGCTAACCTCGCCGCTACGACAGGTTGGGCCTTAACCCGCTTTTCCGGGGGCCCAAAGGCATGATGCCGCCCTGTCGTACCGGTGCAAGCCCGGTATGTCCCCAAACTCAATTCAATCTTCAAAGGGACATCAAAAATGGGTTCTAGCCTCCTCACCAACTCCGCAGCAATGACCGCGCTGCAGACCCTCCGGAACGTCAGCTCCAGCCTGCAGACGACCGAAAACCGGATTTCGACCGGCCAGCGCGTCTCGACCGCTTCGGACAACGCCGCCTACTGGT
>JAEWFG010000286.1 GCA_023388935.1 Pseudomonadota bacterium
CCTTCGGTTCACGATGCAAGTGCAACACCTGCTAAGGTGTTGTTGCGATGGGACGATGTTATGGCCAGCTCAGCCTTGAAGAGCGCGTTGAGATATACCGCCTGCATGCGGGCGGTATATCTCAAAACCAAATTGCCTCTGTACTCGGCCGGGCACGGTCGACGATCAGTCGGGAACTTAAGCGCAACTCCAGGCCGACGAAGATTTGGACCGGCGGCTATGAACCGGTCCGAGCCCAGCAACTGGCCGAGCGACGGAGGCGGTGGGATTGTCGCTTCAAGCTGGCGCGCCAGCCGGACCTGCGAAACCGCGTGAGCAAAAGCCTTGCGATGGGACATTCGCCGGAACAGATCGCTGGCCGGCTGACGCTGGAGCATGGTCGCGTCATCATCAGCCACGAGTCAATCTATCGCTTCATCTATCATCGTACCGCCCAGAAGGATTACTGGTATCGTCTGCTGCCGCGTCACAAGAAAATGCGAGGGCGCCGGCGACGGGGCGGCAGCTCCGCCAGCCTCATCAAACAGCGCCGTTCGATCGCCGAACGACCTGCTGAGGTCGACGGCCGCCAGGCGCCGGGCCATTGGGAGGCCGACTTCATGATGTTCTCCCGATCAGGTCAGGGGCTGATGGTTCTCCACGAACGACAGAGCCGCTTCAACATGGTTTGTCGTCCGGCCGATCGAAAAGCCGTCCCCACCGCTCAGACCATCGCCCACCAGCTCAGCAAACTGCCATCAGCGATGCGCCAAACCATCAGCTTCGACAACGGAAACGAGTTTGCCGAGCACCATCGGCTTCACAATATCCTCGGCGTCCAGACCTTCTTCTGTGATCCTCACAGCCCCTGGCAAAAAGGCGGTGTAGAAAACTCGATCGGCCGTTTACGACGCTGGCTGCCTCGCAAGACGGACCTCAATCTCCTCACGGCGGCCGATCTTAGACGGCATGTTCAGCGCTTCAATGACACCCCACGCAAATGCCTGGACTTCAAGACACCCGCCGAGGCATTCTCTGAACTCAGATCAACCGTTGCACTTCAAACGTGAATCCATCCACCGCTTTCGCGGGGCATGGCAGCGTAGGCATGGCAGAGACCCCATCCACTCCCGCAGCGCAGCACTCAGAAGTTGCGGGAATCACCTGCGCGCCTGCTTGACATTCCTCCGTCTCTGGGTTGAACATACGCCCAACGCGTGGGCATATGCTCAAAAGCGCGGGCTTAGGGAGGTCATCGTGAAAAAGATCCTCGGCGCCGTCTGCGGCGCGTCTGCCCTGCTGGCCGTCCCCGCGATGGCCGAAACGACCCTGACGATCGCCACCGTCAACAATGGCGACATGATCCGCATGCAGGGGCTGACGAGTGAATTCACCAAGCAAAACCCTGACATCACCGTGAAATGGGTGACGCTGGAGGAGAACGTGCTGCGCCAGCGCGTCACCACCGACATCGCCACCAAGGGTGGCCAGTTCGACGTCTTGACGATCGGCACCTATGAGGTGCCGATCTGGGCCAAGAAGGGCTGGCTGGTGCCGCTCGCCAATCTCGGCGCGGATTACGACGTTGCCGATCTCCTGCCGAAGATCCGCGACGCCGTCTCCGTCGACGGCAAGCTCTACGCCGCGCCTTTCTACGGCGAGAGCTCGATGGTGATGTACCGCACCGACCTGTTCGAGAAGGCCGGCCTGAAGATGCCGGAGAAGCCGACCTGGGATTTCGTCATCGACGCGGCCAAGAAGCTCACTGACAAGAGCGCCGGCGTCTACGGCATTTGCCTCCGCGGCAAGGCCGGCTGGGGCGAGAACATGGCGTTCCTCTCGGCGATGGCCAATTCCTACGGCGCGCGCTGGTTCGACGAGAAGTGGGAGCCGCAGTTTAACACGCCGGAATGGAAGACGACACTCACGACCTACGTCAATCTGATGAAGGAAGCGGGCCCTCCCGGCGCGAGCTCGAACGGCTTCAACGAGAACCTTGCGCTGTTCAACGCCGGCAAGTGTGCGATGTGGATCGACGCGACGGTGGCGGCGTCTTTTGTCACCAATCCGAAGGACTCCAGGGTCGCCGACAAGGTCGGATTCGCGCTCGCGCCCAACACCGGGCTCGGCAAGAACGCCAACTGGCTGTGGGCGTGGAACCTCGCGATCCCCGCCGGATCCAAGAAGACGGAAGCGGCGGAGAAGTTCATCGCCTGGGCGACGAGCAAGGACTACACCAAGCTCGTGGCGTCGAAGGAGGGCTGGGCCAACGTGCCGCCGGGCACGCGCACCTCGCTCTACCAGAATCCTGAGTACCTGAAGGTGGCGCCGTTCGCGAAGCTGACGTTGGCCTCGATCGACGCGGCCGATCCGAATAAGCCGACGGTGAAGCCGGTGCCGTACGTCGGCGTGCAATACGCGGCGATCCCGGAATTCCAGGGCATCGGCACGCAGGTCGGCCAGCAGTTCTCGGCGGCGCTCGCAGGATCGACCTCCGTCGATGCGGCGCTTTCAGCTGCGCAATCCTCGACCGAGCGCGAGATGAAGCGCGCCGGCTACATCAAGTGAAGAACCCGAGCTCTCCCTCCTGAGCTCAAACTTGCGGCCATCCACCGTCCCTGGATGGATGGCCGCCTTCTTCCCGCAAGCGGAGAAGCGTGGATGGCAACCCGGCAGACGCAGTTTCTTGCGCGGTCGCTTCTGACCCCGGCCGTTGGCCTGTTGTTCATCTGGATGATCGTCCCGCTCGCGCTGACGATCTACTTTTCGACCCTGCATTACAGCCTGCTCGATCCCGGCTCCGAAGAGTTTGTCGGGCTGGAGAACTTCCGCTACTTCCTGACCGATCCTGCCTTCCTCGCCTCGCTCCAGAACACGCTGGTGCTGGTCGGCTCCGTGCTCGCACTGACGATCCTGCTCGGCGTCCCCCTGGCGCTGCTGCTCGACCAGCCGGTGGTTGGCCGCAACTTCGTGCGGCTGATGGTGATCGCGCCGTTCTTCGTGATGCCGACGGTGAGCGCGCTGGTCTGGAAGAACCTGTTGATGCATCCGGTCTCCGGACTGTTCGCCTGGCTCGCCTCGCTGTTCCATCTGACGCCGATCGACTGGTTCAACGATGTGCCGCTGTTCTCAGTGATCCTGATCGTGGCCTGGCAATGGCTGCCATTCGCGACGCTGATCCTGCTGACTGCGCTGCAATCGCTCGACGAGGAGCAGAAGGAGGCCGCCGAGATGGACGGCGCCAGCCCGCTCTCGACCTTCATCTACATCACGCTGCCGCACCTGGCGCGTCCGATCACGGTCGTGATCCTGATCGAGACGATCTTCCTGCTCACGGTCTTTGCGGAGATTTACGTCACCACGGGCGGCGGCCCGGGCCTGCAGACCACCAACATTGCCTTCCTGATCTATTCGCAGGCGCTGATCCAGTTCGATGTCGGCAGCGCCTCGGCGGGCGGGCTGGTTGCCGTGGTCATCGCCAACATCGTGGCTTTCTTCCTCGTCCGCATTGTCGGCCGCAATCTGGAGGCCTGACATCATGGCGCGGATGGCGACGACAAGGCGGGTGGCGGTATCGACGATCGCAGCATGGCTGTGCGGCTTCCTGATCTTCTTCCCCATCCTGTGGATGGTGCTGGCGAGCTTCAAGACCGAACTCGAGGCCTTTGCCATTCCGCCGTCGTTCCTGTTCTTCCACTGGACCCTCGAGAACTACGCGACCGTGCAGGAGCGCAGCGACTACATCCATCACGCGCTGAATTCGATCATCATTGCTGGCGGCTCGACGCTGATTGCGCTTTTGATCGCGATCCCCGCGGCCTGGTCGATGGCGTTCTCACCGACCAAGCGCACCAAGGACATCCTGCTCTGGATGCTCTCGACCAAGATGATGCCGCCGGTCGGCGTGCTGGTGCCGATCTATCTCATCTACAAAACCTTCGGTTTGCTCGACTCCCGCATCGGTCTCGTCATCATCCTCTGCCTTGGAAACTTGCCGATCGTCATCTGGATGCTGTTCACCTATTTCAAGGAGATCCCGCGCGACATACTTGAGGCCGCGCGCATGGACGGCGCCACCGTCGGCCGCGAGCTCGTCTATGTGTTGACGCCGATGGCGATCCCGGGCCTTGCGTCGACGCTGCTGCTCAACCTCATCCTTGCTTGGAACGAGGCGTTCTGGACGTTGAATCTCTCGACTTCGGCGGCCGCGCCGCTCACCGTTTTCATCGCATCCTATTCGAGTCCGGAAGGGCTGTTCTGGGCAAAACTGTCGGCAGCCTCGACGCTGGCGATCGCGCCGATTCTCGTCCTCGGTTGGTTCAGCCAGAAGCAGCTCGTGCGCGGGCTCACCTTCGGCGCTGTGAAGTAAAGGGGCTGCCGGACCATGGGTCAGATCACACTTCAGGGCGTACAAAAGTCCTTCGGCCCCGTGCATATCATCAAGGGGGCCGACCTCGACATCGCGGACGGCTCTTTCGTGGTGTTCGTCGGACCATCCGGCTGCGGCAAGACCACGCTGTTGCGGCTGATCGCGGGGCTCGAAGACGTGACGGATGGAAGGATCCTGATCGACGGCAAGAATGTCGTCGCCGTGCCGCCCGCCAAGCGCGGCCTGTCGATGGTGTTCCAATCCTACGCGCTCTATCCGCATATGAGCGTACGCGGCAATATCGGCTTCGGCCTGAAGATGGCGGGGCTGGCCCGGGACGAGATCAACCGCAAAGTCGAGGCTGCTGCCGCTACCCTTAATCTCACGCCCTATCTTGACCGCAAGCCGCGCGAGCTCTCCGGCGGCCAGCGCCAGCGCGTTGCGATCGGGCGCGCCATCGTCCGTGAGCCCAAGGCGTTCCTGTTCGACGAGCCGCTCTCCAACCTCGACGCCGCGCTGCGCGTGCAGATGCGCATCGAGGTGACGCGGCTCCAGAAGCAGCTCGGCACAACCGCGATCTATGTCACCCACGACCAGGTCGAGGCCATGACCATGGCAGACAAGATCGTCGTGCTCAACGGCGGCAAGATCGAGCAATATGGCTCGCCGCTGGAGCTCTATGAGAAGCCCGCCAACCTCTTCGTTGCCGGCTTCATCGGCTCACCCAAGATGAATTTCGTCACCGGCGAGCCTGCCAAGCAACAGGGCGCAAACACCATCGGCGTGCGGCCGGAACACATCAAGATCGAGCGTGATGGCGCCGGCGGCTGGCTGGGCACGATCGCGGTCGCTGAGCATCTCGGCAGCGACACGTTTCTTTATGTCGATGCCGGGCCGCTCGGGATGCTGACCGCGCGCTACATCGGTGAATTGAGCCTGCATGCCGGCGACCGCGTGTCGCTGGTGCCGGACCCCACGCGCATTCACCGCTTCGACGAGAGCGGCAACGCTATCAGGGGCTAACAAGAAACGGGAAGACTGCCATGTACCTGGAAAAATTCAAGCTGAACGGCAAGACCGCGTTCATCACCGGCGGCGGGCAGGGCATTGGCCTCGCCTGCGCCGAGGCGCTGGCTGAAGCCGGCGCTAGGGTCATCGTCGGCGACCGCGACAGCAAGGTCGCAGACAACGCCAAAGCCAGCCTGAAGGCGAAGGGTTTTGACATCGAAACTGCGATCATGGACGTCACCGACACCAAGCGCGTGGCGGAGGTCGCCAGTGATCTCGTCGCACGTCACGGCAAGGTCGACATCCTCGTCAACAACGCCGGCATTGCCCGCAGCGAGACTCCGGCCGAGACCGTCACCGACGAGCACTGGCTCAACGTCATCGATGTCAATCTCAACGGCACGTTCTGGTGTTGTCGCGAATTCGGCAAGCACATGCTCAACGCCAAGAGCGGCGCCATCGTCAATGTCGGCTCGATGTCCGGCTTCATCGTCAACAAGCCGCAGGAACAATGCTTCTACAATGCCTCGAAGGCCGGAGTGCATCATCTGACCAAGTCGCTCGCCGCCGAATGGGGCGCGCGCGGCATCCGCGTCAATGCGGTGGCGCCGACCTATATCGAGACGCCGCTCAATGCCTTCGTTAAGAGCAATCCGAAGATGTACGACGCCTGGATCGGTGGAACCCCGATGGCTCGGATGGGGCAGGTCGAGGAGATCGCCTCCGTCGTTCTGTTCCTCGCTTCCGAGGCAGCGAGCCTGATGACCGGCAGCATTGTGCTGGTGGATGGCGGCTACACTTGCTGGTAGGCTTGCGTCAAAATTGACGAAAGCGACCGGGAGCGACAATGCCGCAGGCGTATATCGGCGTCGATGTGGGGACCATGAGCACGCGGGCAGGGGTGTTTGATGAGGCCGGCACCCTGCTCGCGACTGCGCGGCATCCGATCAGGATCTGGCACGAGGCCGGCGACATCGTCGAGCAGTCGTCCCAGGACATCTGGGACGCCTGCGTCAGATCGGTGCGGGCGGCGATGGCGGAAGCTGCAATCGCGCCCGACAGCGTCGGCGGCATCGGCTTCGATGCTACCTGCTCCCTCGTGGTGCTCGATTCCCAGGGCGAGCCGGTCACCGTCAGCGCCTCCGGCGATAAGCAACGTAACGTCATTGTCTGGATGGATCATCGCGCCACGGCCGAGACGCGGCTGATTAACGAGACCGGGGATCCGGTGCTGCGCTATGTCGGTGGCTCGATCTCGCCCGAGATGGAGATGCCGAAACTGCTGTGGCTGAAGCGTCACCTGCGCGCGAGCTTCGATGCCACCGGTCACTTCTTCGATCTGGCGGACTACCTGACTTGGCGCGCGACAGGTTCACTCCAGCGCTCGACCTGCACCGTCACCTGCAAGTGGAACTACCTCGCGCATGATGGCGGCGGCTGGAGCGCCCCGTTCTTCCGGCGCATTGGTCTCTCCGACTTCGTCGCCGAGAAATACGCCCGCATCGGCACCGAGATCGTCGCCCCCGGCACGCGTCTCGGCTATGGCCTTACCCGCGCTGCCGCGGCCGAGCTGGGCCTGTCACCGGGAACGCCGGTCGGCGCGTCGTTGATCGACGCGCATGCCGGCGGCATCGGCGCGATCGGCGGACGCGACGGTTCGGGCGGCGCGACGGATGTCTGCGACCGCCTTGCCTACATCATGGGAACGTCGGCCTGCATCATGGCGACGACGAAGGAGCCTTGCTTTGTTCCCGGTGTGTGGGGGCCTTACTACTCCGGCATGGTGCCGGATTTCTGGCTCAATGAGGGTGGCCAGTCGGCCGCCGGCGCGGCGATCGATCATCTCCTCAAGTCACATCCAGGCCATGCCGAGGCGAGCGCGGCGGCGCGCAGCGAGGGTCTCGACCTCATCGATTTCCTGGAGCGCCGCATCATCGCGCGCGCAGGCGACGCCAGCCGAGCCGCGCTGCTGGCCCGCAACGTCCATGTCCTCCCTGAATTCATCGGTAATCGCTCGCCTTACGCCGATCCCGATACGCGCGCGGTGATCGCGGGCCTCGACCTCGACACCGACATCGATTCGATGGAGCGGTTGTTCGTCGCTGGTCTGTGCGGGCTCGCCTATGGCCTTGCCGAGGTGATCGAGGCCTTTGCCGCGCATGGCGTCCGCTCCAGCATCATGATCATGGGCGGCGGCGCGAGCCGCAGCCCACTGGTGCGACAGATCATGGCGGATACGACCGGCCTCACGGTGGCGCTGCCGCAAACCAAGGAGCCGGTGCTGCTGGGCGCCGCGATGCTCGGGGCGGTGGCCGGCGGCGCTTATGCTTCGATCGGTGAGACCATGGCCAAGATGTCGGCGCTGGGACGGAAGAGCGAGCCGACCACGCCCGACATGTCCGCTTTTCACGCCCGCAAGCGCGAGGTTTACAAGCTGCTGCGCGAGGTCGATCGCGGCAGCCGTGCGGCGATGCGTGCCGGAGGGTGAAAGATATGCTGATTGCCTGCGGCGATGCGTTGATCGATTTCGTGCCGACACGAAACGTCGAGGGACGCGAGGCCGTGATGCCGGCGGTCGGCGGCTCCTGCCTCAACGTCGCGATCGGCATTGCCCGGCTCGGTACGCCAACCGGCTTCGTCGGCGGCATCTCGAACGACATGTTCGGACAGATGATCGCCGACCACGCTGCGGCGTCGAACGTCGAACTGGGGCTTGCCACCCGCAGCGATCACCAGACCACGCTCGCCTTCGTCCGCATCGTTGCGGGCGAGTCGCACTACGCTTTCTACGATGCCGAGACTGCGGCACGGAACTGGACGTACCGGCGCGGGACAATTCCATTTGCGAACGTCGAAGCCGTCCATGTCGGTTCGACGACCCTTGTCAATAATCAGGGCGCCGCCGAGACGAAGGCCCTGATTGCAGACGCGCGCGCATCGTCGACGATCTCCTTCGATCCGAATTGCCGTCCCAATCTGGTCAAGGACAAGCCGGCTTACCTCGCGCGGATGGCCGAGTTCGCGGATGGCACCGACCTCATCAAGATGTCGGATGTAGACTTCGCCTACCTCTTTGGAGACGAGCCCTACGCGCAGCGCGCAAGCACGCTGCTTGCGCGAGGTGTCAGCCTCGTCGTCATCACCCGCGGCAACAATGGCGCCACCGCCTGGCACGCAAGGGCAGGGAAGATCGAAGTGTCCGCGCCGAAGGTCGAGGTCGCCGACACAATCGGCGCCGGCGACAGCTTTCAGGCGGCGCTGCTCTTTGCCTTGCACAGGCAGGGGCGGCTTGCACGAGATAGGCTGAAGGACATTGCTAGTGACGAGCTCCGCCGCGCGCTGTCCTTTGCCGCCAAGTGCGCCGGCCTGACCTGCAAGCGCCCGGGCGCCGATCCGCCCTGGAGCCATGAGATCGCCTGGAACTGGTAGGCCGCGCGTCAGGGCCTTGCCATTTCCGGGATGTCCCGGCGGACTGCGGCTATGCGCCCGCCGAAATGGACAGGCCAGGCCCGTGCTGGCAAGGTCCGCGCCTCCTGACGCGAGCCTGTCCTTATGAGCAACGATCTCTGTTTCCTGTCCGCCACCGAACTGCGCGAACGCATCAACAGCAAGAAGGTCTCGCCGGTCGAGGTCGTCAGCGCCGTGCTCGCGCGCGCCGAGGCGCTTCAGCCCGAGCTGAACTGCTTCATTACCCTCTGTGGCGACGAGGCGATGACACAAGCCCGCGAGGCCGAACGCAAGGTGATGTCGGGCGAGCCGCTCGGCCTGCTGCATGGGCTTCCGGTCACGGTCAAGGACATCGTCAACACGCGCGGGGTGAAGACCACCTTCGGCGCCGTTCCCTACAAGGACAATGTACCCACCGAGGATGCCGTCGCCGTTGCGAAGCTCTGCGCGGAAGGCGCGATCCTGATCGGCAAGACCACGACGCCCGAGTTCGGCAGTAAGTGCCTGACCGATTCGCCGCTGTTCGGCCGCACCCGCAACGCCTGGAGCACGGAGCGTTCCTCCGGCGGCTCCAGCGGCGGGGCGGCGGCGGCGGTGGCGAGCGGCATCGCGCCACTCGCGATCGCGACCGACGGCGGCGGCTCGACGCGGATTCCCGCGGCCTGCAACGGCGTGGTGGGACTGAAGCAGAGCAATGGCGTGATCGCGCACAGCCAGGCGCTCGACGCCTTCGGCAACCAGACTTACGTCACGCCGACCACGCGCACCGTCGCCGACACTGCGCTGATGATGCAGGCGATGGCTGGCGAGGATTCTTGCGATCCCTGGTCAATCGGCGTGCCCGTGCCCGATTTCATCGGCACGGCCACCCCACGCGGCGATCTGCGGGGGCAGAGGATCCTGTTTTGCGCCTCGCCGCCCGGTCGTCCCGTGTCCGCGGATGTTGCCGCGGCCTTCAAGGCGAGCCTTGATCGGCTGGCGGGCCTGGGTGCCGAGCTCGAGGAGTTCTGCGGCGAGGGCTTTGACGTCGAGCCGATCTGGCGCGCCATCAACCACACGGTCTGGCGTACGCGCTTTGCCAAGCTGGTTGCCGAGCATGGCGAAGTTCTCAGCGAAGCTTTCGTCAAGCAGGTCGCTCTTGCGACCAGTGTCAGCGGCGTCGATTACCAGGAGGCAATGTTCGCGCGGACCGCGCTGTTCCGTCGCGTGCAATCACTGCTTGCGAGCGGGCATCTCCTGGCGATGCCGACCGTCACCCGTACCGCACTGCCGATTGACCAGGACTTATTCGGCACCATCGAAATCGACGGCAAGCATTTCGACAGCGTCCGGCCGCACTGGTTCCCCTGGACAATGCCGTTCAACATGACCGGGCATCCCGCGATCAGCCTGCCTTGCGGCTTCGGGGGTGACGGCTTGCCGATCGGGCTTCAGCTTGTCGGCCGCTTCCGTGCCGATGCCGAATTGCTGCGCGTGAGCGCGCTGTTCGAGGCCTCGCACGACCTGCTGTCCCGTCGGCCCGGTTGAGGCGAGGCCGGTGCAGCAAAGGGCTTGCGTCCGGCGTCCGGACATGTTGATCGTGCCGCGGACGAGCCCTGAATCCGAGCGCGCATGAGCGTATTTGTCCTTCGACGTGTCCTGACCTTGCTGGCGACGCTGGTCGGCGCATCCCTGATCATTTTCCTGGTGCTGGATGCGTTGCCCGGCAATGCTGCGCAGATGCTGATGGGTGCGGATGCGTCACCTGACGCCGTGCGCGCGCTCACTGTCAAGCTCGGGCTCGACCAGCCGCTGACGGTTCGCTACCTGCAATGGATCAAGGGTCTCCTCGTCGGCGATCTCGGCAACAGCTATGTCTACGGCACGCCGGTCGCCAGCCTGATCGCGGAGCGGCTGGTGCTGACCATTCCGCTCGCGATCATGTCGATGCTGATCACGGTGACGCTGGCGCTCTCGGCCGGCATCTACACCGCAGCCAACCACAACAAGCTCGGCGATGTCGGCGTGATGGCGCTGACCCAGGTGGGTATCGCGCTGCCGAACTTCTGGTTCGCGATCCTCCTGGTGCTGCTGTTTGCGGTGAGGCTGCAATGGCTCTCCGCGGGCGGCTTTGCGGGCTGGGAGGACGGCATCTGGCCCGGCATCAAGTCGTTGCTGCTGCCGGCGATCTCGCTTGCGGTGGTGCAGGCCGCGATTCTCGCGCGCGTTACACGCTCGGCCGTGCTCGAAGTGTTGCGCGAGGACTTCGTCCGCACCGCGCGCGCGAAGGGGCTCGGCAAGCGCGAGGTGCTGTGGCGCCACGTGCTGCGCAACGCCATGATCCCTGTCATGACGGTGATGGGACTGCAATTCGCCAATCTCCTCTCCGGTACCATCGTGATCGAGAACGTCTTCTATCTGCCAGGCCTTGGCCGGCTGATCTTCCAGTCGATCGCCAACCGTGACCTGATCGTGGTGCGCAATTGCGTGATGCTGCTCGCGGCCATGGTCGTCATCGTCAATTTCGTGGTCGACGTCCTCTATGCCTTCATCGATCCCCGCATCAAGGTCCACGACCTGTGAGCGCGCCCTTGACCACTCCGGTTGACGCACCGGTCGCAACGCGTCGTGTGCCGGCCCGGACGTTCTGGGGCCGTGCGCTGCGTCACCGCAGTTTCGTGCTGGGCGGCGTGCTCAGCCTGCTGGTGCTCGCCTCCGCGCTGTTGTCGCTGGTGTGGACGCCGTGGTCTCCTTACGAGATCGACATCGCCTCGAAACTCCAGCCGCCGTCGGCGGCGCACTGGCTCGGCACCGATTCCTTCGGGCGCGATATTGTTTCGCTGCTGCTCGCGGGCGCGCGCTCGACCATTCTGGTCGGCGTCATCGCCGTGAGCATCGGTCTCACCTTCGGCGTCTGCCTCGGCCTGATCGCCTCTGCAAAGCGCGGCTGGACCGAAGAGATCATCATGCGCTTTTCCGACTTCACCTTCGCCTTTCCGGCCGTGCTTTCAGCGATCATGCTCGCCGCTGTCGTGGGACCGGGCATGGTGACCTCGATCGTCGCGATCGGCATCTTCCAGATCCCGACGCTGACCCGGCTGACGCGCGGCTCGGCCAACGCGATCTGGGCGCGGGAGTTCGTGCTGGCGGCGCGCGCGTCGGGGAAGGGAGCCGTCCGCATCACCATCGAACATGTGCTCCCGAACATCCTGTCGATCCTGATCGTGCAGGCGACCATCCAGTTCGCGCTCGCAATCCTCGCCGAAGCGGCCTTGTCCTATCTCGGCCTCGGCACGCAGCCGCCGCAGCCGTCCTGGGGGCGCATGCTGAACGATGCGCAGACACTTCTGTTCCAGTCGCCGATGCTCGCGGTCTATCCGGGCGCGGCGATCGCGGTGGCCGTGCTCGGCCTCAATCTGCTCGGCGACGGACTGCGCGATCTGCTCGATCCAAGACTGGCGCGGGAGCGATGACGATGGGCGAGCGCTCAACCATGCCGCTGATCGAGGTCGACAATCTCGGCGTGCGCCTCAACACCAGCCGCGGGCCCGCGCGGGCCGTGCGCGGCGTCAGCTTCTCCTTGAAACGCGGCGAGACGCTCGGGCTCGTCGGCGAATCCGGCTGCGGCAAGTCGATCACCGCGCTGTCGCTGATGGGGCTGTTGCCGGACAGCGCCGTCATTACCGGCAGCATCAAGCTGGACGGCAACGAACTCGCCGGGCTTCCGGATGGGGATTATTGCCGCCTGCGCGGCAATCGCATCAGCATGATTTTCCAGGAGCCGATGACCGCGCTCAACCCGATGCATACGATCGGCCATCAGGTCGCCGAGCCGCTGCGGCGTCACAAGAAATATTCGGTGGCGCAGGCGCGTAAAGAGGCAATCGCCTTGCTCGACCGCGTCGGGCTGCCCGATCCGGCCAAGCGCGTCGATGCCTATCCGCACCAGTTCTCCGGGGGCCAGCGCCAGCGCGTCACCATCGCCATGGCGCTTGCCTGCGAGCCCGACCTGTTGATCGCGGACGAGCCCACAACCGCGCTCGACGTCACCATCCAGGGCCAGATCCTCGATCTCATCGCCGATCTCGTCGAGGAGCGGGGCATGTCGATGATCCTGATCTCGCATGATCTCGGCGTCATCGCCGAGAATGTGCAGCGCATGATGGTGATGTATGGCGGCACGGTCGTCGAGAGCGGGCCGACCGATCAGGTGTTCCGCCGCATGGGCCATCCCTATACGCAAGGCCTGTTCCGCGCCCGTCCGCGTCTCGGCGCCCGCAAGGGGACGCGACTGACGACGATTTCGGGCACGGTGCCGGAGCTTGCCGACCTGCCGGCCGGCTGCACGTTCGGCGATCGCTGTCCGCTGGTCGAAGACAAATGCCGCGCGGCGCACCCGCCGATGGTCGAAGTCGGTCCCGGTCACGGCGTGCGCTGTGTGCGCACCGATGTTTCCATGGCCGCGACTGTCGGAGCGCTGCCCGCATGACCGCCGCGCCTCTTCTCGACGTGAGGGATATCGAGCAGCGCTACACGCTGCCGCGGGAAAGCCTGTTCCGTCCGCCCGGGCAGGTGCGCGCGCTCAATGGCGTCAGCGTGCGGGTCGATGCCGGCAAGAGCCTCGGCATCGTCGGCGAGTCCGGCTCGGGCAAGTCGACCTTCGCTCGGGTGGTGATGGCGCTGGAGCGGCCGACCTCGGGGCAGGTCGCGCTGCTCGGGCGTGATCTCAACAGCATCTCTGCGAATGAGCTGCGTCGTGCGCGGCGCGATTTCCAGATGGTGTTTCAGGATCCCTATGGATCACTCGATCCGCGGCAGACCATCGCGCGCATCATCGCCGAGCCGCTCACCGTGCTGGAGGGAGCCGATCGCACCACATTCCGCGAACGCGTCGCCGCGGTGCTGCGTCAGGTAGGCTTGCGCGATGCGGACATGGACAAGTATCCGCACGAATTTTCCGGCGGCCAGCGCCAGCGCATCGCGATCGCGCGCGCGCTGATCACCCAGCCGAAGCTGATCGTGGCCGACGAACCGGTCTCCGCGCTCGACGTCTCCGTGCAGGCGCAGGTCCTGAACCTGATGCAGGACCTCCAGGAGCAATTCGGCCTCAGCTACATCCTGATCAGCCACGACCTCGCCGTGGTCGACCATCTCTGCGACGAGGTGGCGGTGATGTATCTCGGGCGGATCGTCGAGCAGGGCAGGCCGGAGGATCTGTTCGAGCGCTGCGCCCATCCCTATACGCGGGCGCTGCTGGATGCCGTGCCGCGGGCCCGTGCCGGCGACGGCCGGCGGCGGCGCGGGGCCCAGGCGATTGCCTCGCAATCGGCCGCTGCAACCGGATGTCCCTATGTCGCGCGTTGTGCGCTAGCCGACCAGCATTGCCGCGAGGTTCTGCCTGAGCTACGCAAGGTCGGAGAAGCGCATTTCGCCGCCTGCCACAAGGCGGAGGCGGTGATGGCGTTGCCGTAGGCTGCCATGGAAGGTTAGTGTCCAGAGCGGAATTGGCATAGGCTAGAAGAGATAAGAGAGAAGGCCGGGGAGTTACGAAATGTTCAGGAAACTATCGATCGTCGCTTTTGCCGCCGCGCTGGTCGCAGCGCCGCTGCCGGTGCTGGCACAGAGCAAGAAGGACAGCGTCGTCATGGGAATGACGCTGGAGCCGCCGGGGCTTGATCCCACCAACGCCGCCGCCGCCGCGATCGCCGAGGTCACGCTCTACAACATCTATGAGACCCTGACCAAGATCAACGAAGACGGCTCCGTCTCGCCCTTGCTCGCCGAGAGTTGGACGGCGTCCCCCGACCTGAAAACCTACACCTTCAAGCTGCGCAAGGGCGTCAAATTCCAGAACGGGGAGCCGTTCGACTCGGCGGCGGTGAAGTTCTCGTTCGAGCGCAACGCCGTGCCGACCAGCACCAACAAGGACAAGAGCCTGTTCCAGGCCTTCGAGAAGGTCGACGCGCCCGACGCCGACACGGTCGTGATTTCCGCGAAATATTCCGAGCCGAACCTGCCGTTCCTGCTGGGGCAGGCGACCGGCTCGATCGTCGAGCCGAAGAGCGCGCCGACCAACGTGACCCAGCCGGTCGGTACCGGGCCGTATCAGCTAGGCGCGTGGGTCAAGGGCTCTTCGATCACGCTCAACAAATGGGCGGACTACCGCAACGCCTCCGCGATCAAGCTGTCCAAGGTGACGATCCGCTTCATCGGCGATCCCGCCGCGCAGATTGCAGCCCTGCTGTCCGGTGATGTCGACGCGTTTCCGCGCGTCACGACTCGCGGCGTCGCTCAGTTCAAGAGTGATCCGCGCTTCACCGTGCTGGTCGGCGGCTCCAAGGCCAAGACCATCGTTGGCATCAACGAGCGCAAGAAGCCGCTCGACGACGTGCGGGTGCGCCGCGCGATCCTCGCCGCAATCGACCGCAAGGCGATGATCGACGGCGCGGTCGAAGGCTTCGGCACGCCAATCGGCAGCTTCTACACGCCGGGATCGCTTGGCTATGTCGACACCACCGGCGTCAATCCCTATGACCCGGAGAAGGCGAAGAAGCTGCTGGCGGAAGCCGGCGTCACCACGCCGGTCGAAATCAGCCTGAAGCTTCCGCCGCCACCCTACGCGCGGCAGGGCGGCGAAATCCTCGCGGCCCAACTCGCCAAGGTCGGCATCGTCGCCAAGATCGAGAACGTCGAATGGGCGCAGTGGCTGTCGCAGGTGTTTGCCGGCAATGGTCCGCACAATTTCGATCTCACCATCGTCAGCCATGTCGAGCCGTTCGATCTCGTGAAGCTGACCGAGCCCGACTATTACCTCGGCTACAACAACGAGGCGTTCAACGCGCTCTACAAGCAGATCGTGTCGACGCCGGACGAGCCGGGCCGCGCAAAACTACTCGGCGATGCCCAGCGCATGCTGGCGACCGACGCGGTGGCCGGATTCCTGTTCCAGCCGCAATGGCCTACGGTCATCAACAAGAAGCTGAAGGGCGTCTGGAAGGAAGTCCCGCAATTCGAGAACGACTTCTCGACCTGGTCCTGGGAGTAGGGACCGCTCGATCAAGTCGAACCTGCTTTCGTGTCTACCTCTCCCCCCAGCGGGGAGAGGTCGGATTGCGCCTGGCGATGCGAAGCATCGTCCAGTGCAATCCGGGTGAGGGGGCCGCAGCGTTCAGTGAAACCGTAACCCCTCACCCGGATCGCATCTGTCGATGCGATCCGACCTCTCCCTGCGGGAGAGGTGACAACGCTCCAAAACAAAAATCTGAAAAACAACCCCATGCACAGTAGCCGGCCGCGGCCGGCATGATGGCCTGCGCATGCCGCTGAGACGTTGACACGTCGGGCAAAACACCGGCAGGATATCATCATCGCGGCCTCATGGTTCGGGACGCGCCGTCAGGCGAGGCACGCCATGAAGAAGCCATCCCGCCGCGATGCCGGCATTGCCGCGGCTATTCCCAGCGCCGAGACGCCGACCAACCTGAAGCTCGATCATGCGCCGATGAGCGATATCGCTCATGCCCTGGCCAGTGGGCGGGTCACTGCTACGGCATTGACCAGAAATTATCTCGCGCGCATTGAGGCCTATGACCGCGATGGGCCCATGCTCAACTCCGTGCGCGAGCTCAATCCCGGTGCGCTGTCGATCGCGGGCAAGCTCGACGAGACCAGGCCGTCGGTCAAGCGACCGCTGGTTGGCTTCCCGATCCTGCTGAAGGACAACATCGCAACCGGTGACGAGCAGCCGACGACGGCGGGCTCGCTGGCGCTGGCGGGCGCGCACGCCAGGGACGATGCCACCGTCGTGAAGCTGCTGCGGGACGCCGGTGCGGTGATCCTGGGCAAGGCGAACCTGACGGAGTTCGCCAACATGCTCGCGATCGACATGCCCGCGGGGTATTCCTCGCTGGGCGGTCAAGTCAAGAACCCCTACGCGCCGACGCTCGTGGGCGATCACGGCATCCCGGTCGTGTCGCCGGGCGGATCGAGCTCGGGGTCGGCGGTTGCTGTAGCGGCCGGTCTGTGTGCGGCGTCGATCGGCACCGAGACTTCGGGCTCGCTGCTGTACCCCGCCAGCCAGAACGGCCTCGTCACCGTGAAGCCGACCGTCGGACTGATCAGCCGTGCCGGCATCGTGCCGATCTCGCACAGCCAGGACACCGCAGGGCCGATGACGCGCACGGTGCGCGACGCGGCCATGCTGCTGAACGTGCTGGCTGCCAAGGACCCGCTCGACCCGATGACCCAACGGCAGCGGCGGCCTGCCGACTACACCGCTGGCCTCGCAAACGACGCGATGAAGGGCGCGCGCATCGGCGTGCCGAGCGACCCCTCCGACCCGCTGAACGATTGCTACTACGGCAAGCTGCTACCCAAGTGGGCCAAGGTGATGGCCGACGCCATCAAGGTGTTCGAGGATCTGGGTGCCGTCATCGTGCGCGCCAACATGCCGACGCTTGGCTGGATCGGCGGGCCGGGTACGACCATGGCCGTGCTGAACCGCAATCCTCTGAGCCGTCACGCGGGCACTGTGGCGAGGCCGCCGGTCGTCTTCCTCTACGAGCTCAAGCGCGATCTCAACCTCTACCTCAGGGATTGGGCGACCAACACGGAGATCAAGACCATCGCCGATATCGTGGCGTTCAACCAAGCGAATGCCGGCAAGGCGCTGCGTTTCGGCCAGGACCATTTCCTCGCTGCTGACATCACCAGAGGTGATTTAAGCGAGCGCGAATACAAGTCGGCGCGTGCCATGGACCTGCTCTCCGCCAAGACGCGCGGCATGGACGCCTACATGAATCAGCACAAGCTCGACGCGGTGCTGTTCGCCGGCAGCGGAGGTTGCGTGATCACGGCGAAGGCGGGTTATCCCAGCGTCATGGTGCCGGCCGGCTTCGTCTCGGGAGCCGACGACAAGGACACGCCCGACTATCCGCTTGGCATCACCTTCGCGGGGCGTGCCTGGAGCGAGCACAAGCTGCTGCGTCTGGCCTACGCCTACGAGCAGGCCTCCAACATGCGCAAGCCGCCGCCCGGCTTGCCCACGCTTTAGGCTTCACTGGCAGGCGCCCCATAGGGCATGCAATAATGAATTTGGATGCCTGCGTTCGAAGGTAAAGCAACACGCGGCCTCGCCCCTGGAATGTCGCCTTGTGGACCCGAAGCGGACTCGGGCGGTTTGAAAACCCGCAGCGCAGCTCAGCCTGCCTTAGCGCGATGTACTATTCTCACCATTGGCTGCAGGATCTGGCATCGCCGCTACGCTTTGGTGAGGCACCACATGTTGACGCTAACTTCGCTGTCAGAATCTGTCACCATTGTCATTTAAAATCGCCGGATCGTTCGGGATGATCTGCGCACTTCTGGTGTTTCTTAGCAATTACGTCCCCACCAACGGACGATCAGCAAAACTGTCTGTCGGAACTCTCTGCGCGATTTTTCCAATGCGCAAAATAGCCTTGAAAGGGAGTGCACAGATGAAACGCCTGACAACCTCGCTTATTATCAGCGCCTGCCTGCTGCTTCCCTCGGCGGGAGTGGTCTTCGCCGAGAATCCCCATGGCTCGGCTGCCGGTCTCGGTGTGACGAAGGGCCAGCCTGGTACGCAACCGTCCGGTGCTTCGGGCGGCGCATCGTGCGGTACCCTCTCAGGCGGTACAGCCGGTGGTCCTCCGGGGCAGTTGGGCGCGGGCGGCCTCAGCAGTATGTCCCCGTTCGCTTTGGACGTTCAGGGCCTACAAAAGAACTACGCTGGAACCCCAACAAACCCGGGAAACTCAGCCAGCAATGCACACGCCAATTCCCAGTACGATGTTGCTTGCTTCCAACATCAAGTGCCGTAGCGCGGCACCTCCGGACACGTGGTAGGGTGCGGCTTTTGGCAGGCATCGAGCCCGCGAGTGCTCGGGTCCAAGCTCGGTATTAAGCGCCGGGCCCCGTGGCTCCAATAGTCGCCGGGGTCCCCGCTGCCCGGCTTTGAGAAAACTGTTCCTGTTGGCGGGGCCGACCGGCGGCGGGAGGGTGGAGATGTTCGGCCTGAACTAGCATCGACTAGCGAGAGGCTGGAAAGCACTTTACCTGGCGCCAACCGCCCTCCGGCGGAAGGGTGAATTATTTGAGATAGGATGAAGCCACATGCGTTTCATTGTTGTGGCTGCACTGTTCTGCGCATTCATAGTCGGGCTGGGTTACACCTATAGCCACGAATCCTCGGTCCCGACCTTCCTCACTGCGTCAATTGAACGCGGCAGCGTCGCCACTTTGGTCAAGGCGAGCGGCACCATCGAGGCGGTCGTAAGTGTCGATGTTAGCTCGCAGTTGTCGGGGCGAATTGCGCAAGTGCTCGTTAGTTTCAACGATGCTGTAACCGCCGGGCAGCCGATCGCGCAAATCGATCCAGAAATCTTTGCCGCCCGCGTCAACGAAGCGAAAGCGGCCCTTAAAGTGGCGAAAGCGACTGGCGAGGTACAAAAGGCGGCACTTGAGCGAGCGAAGGTCGCGGTCGCGAATGCGCAGACCGCCGAAAAACTAGCGGAGGAGCAATCGGCCGCGAATAAGGCGCGGCAGGATGAGCTCGAGAGGGAGTTCCTGCGAAAGGTGGCATTGGCGCGTACCGGAGCCGGAACCGAGCGCGACGTAACCCAGGTGCGGGCCCTGCGTGATGCAGGAGCTGCTGACCTGCGCGCCTCTCTTGACCAGATCCAGATGAAGATCGAGGCCATTGCGATCGCGGAAGCAGAACGGCTAATGGCCGAGGCCAACCTCGACAATGCACAGGCCGTTGTCGAGCAGAAGCAGGCGGCCCTCGATCAGGCGCAGCTCGACCTCGATCGTACTGTGCTTCGCGCGCCGATCGATGGAATCATCATCAAACGGGATGTCAATCCAGGACAGACGGTTGCCGTCAGCCTCGAAGCCAAGACGTTGTTCAAGATCGCAAACGATCTGCGTGAGATGGAGGTGCATGGCATGATTGACGAGGCCGATGTCGGGCAATTGAAGGTGGGCCAGACAGCCCAGTTCACAGTGGACGCTTATCCGGATCGAACCTTCAGCGGGCGGGTTCTACAGATACGCAAGTCTCCCGACGTCGTGCAAAACGTCGTCACTTACACCACGATTGTGTCCGCGCCGAATCCGAACCTCCTGCTGCTGCCGGGAATGACCGCGCAGCTTCGGATCGTGGTGAGCGAGACCAGCGACGTGCTCAAAATTCCCGGCGAGGCGTTGCGTTTCCGGCCGACCGACGCGGATTCTCGATCCGCTCGCCGGGGGCGGGCCGAAGCGGCTTCCTCAAAAGCATTCGCGACGGTGTGGCTGGTGGGCGACGACGGACAACCCAAACCGATCGCTGTCAAGGTGGGCGCGACCGACGACAACGGAGCAGAACTCCTGGAAGGCTCGCTTGCCGAGCGCCAGCGCGTGATCATCGGCGTTGCCAATACGCGAAGCCGGCACCGCTATTTTGGCGTTCGCCTTGGATTCTGAGATCGGAACTTTCAAGATGCAGCCGCTAGTTCGGATCACGGCTCTCTCAAAGCGATACTCATCCGGAGGATCTGTCGTTTCTGCATTGTCCGACGTGTCGCTCTCGATTGCGACTGGCGAGTTCGTTGCGATCCGCGGCCGCTCGGGCTCGGGAAAGTCGACCCTCTTGCACCTTCTGGGCCTGTTGGATCGGCCCGATTCAGGCGAGTATGTGCTGAAGGGGCAGGACGTAGCGAAGCTTGGCGAGGGGATGCGGGCGGCAATCAGGAGCAGGGACATCGGCTTCGTGTTCCAATTGCCAGCGCTTCTGCCGCGGGCCACCGCACTAGAAAATGTCGAGTTACCGCTCGTCTACGCATCCGTGCGACGCCAGAGACGCCGCATCACGGCGATGGATGCGCTTGCGCGTGTGGGTCTGGCGGATCGTGGTCATCATTGGCCAAACCAGCTTTCAGGCGGAGAACAGCAGAGGGTTGTGATCGCCCGCGCGATGGTCAACGATCCGGCTCTTATCCTGGCTGACGAGCCGACCGGGTCGCTGGACAGCAGCACGAGCGAGGAGATCATGTCCCTGTTCGAGGATCTGCACCACGACGGACGCACCCTCGTTGTGATCACGCACGCCACCGAGGTCGCCGCCCGTGCGCAGCGACAGATCACCTTGCATGATGGACGAACTCTCGATGACGATGGAGCGGCGCGCAAGCGCTCGGCGTCGAGCGCCCTTGGCTTGGGTTCTCCTCCATGAGCCCCGTGGAAGATCTACGCATCGCGGCACGCGCCCTTCGCGCCAACAAATTGCGCAGCGCCTTGACCGCACTCGGAATCATTGTTGGTGTCGCGGCCGTGGTCTGCATGGTGTCGGTGGGAGAGGGCGCGCAAGCAGAGGTCTCGGAGAGGATCCGTACGCTTGGAGCTAACCTCCTGCTGGTGTTGCCCGGAGCGCGGACTTCCGGCGGAGCAAGGCTAGAGTCCGGAACACAGCCGACGCTGACCGAGGTGGACGCCGCGGCGATCCGCCGCGAGCTGGCAGACGTGCAGGTTGCCGCCGCCCTGCTTTCGCGGTCGATGCCGCTCGTCGCCCTCAATAAGAACTGGGTGACGCTAGTGGCTGGAATTAATACCGATTATCTGGTTGCCCGCGAATGGAAGGTGGCCCAGGGACGATCATTTACGGACGACGAGACCACCTTCGGCGCCAAAGTCGCGATCGTGGGGTCGGTGATTATCGATGAGCTATTTGATGGGCGTGCGAGGATCGGAGAGGTGTTTCGAATTGGCAATGTGCCTTTTACGGTCATCGGCGTTCTCGACAGAAAAGGATTGGGCGCAGCCGGACGCAGTCAGGACGACGTCGTGTTCATTCCTCTTTCGACTGCAAAGAGCCGTGTCCTCGGTGCCGTGCATGGCACTACCCGCGAAGCCCTGGATTTCATCTCGATAAAGATGTCCGATGTGAGCGACAGGCCCGAAATCGAACGCAACATCGAGGACCTGCTACGGCAGCGCCATCATATTCGCGGCGATGCTCCCAGCGATTTTAGGATCGAGAATCCAGCAGATCTGTTGACCGCCCGCGGCGCTGCGGTCCGGACCCTCGGAATGCTATTGATCGCGGTGGCCGCGGTTTCGCTGGTCGTCGGCGGCATCAGCATAATGAACATCATGCTGGTCTCCGTGACGGAACGGACACGGGAAATTGGGTTGCGCATGGCAGTTGGGGCCAATCGCCGCGATATCCGGTGGCAATTCCTGATCGAGGCCTTGATCCTATCGTTGGTCGGAGGGCTCGCGGGAGTGATAGTCGGAACGGCCGCAGCGATTGCTATTGCGTGGAATGCCGGCTGGCCAATTCTTATCAGCCCCTGGGCTGTCGTGCTGGCCTGCGGATTCGCCGCGCTCGTCGGTATTTCGTTCGGGCTCTATCCGGCTCAGAAAGCCGCGCGGCTCGATCCGATTGCGGCGTTACGCTTTGAATAGCCCGCATCTGTCCGCGCGGCTGTTTCGCTAGCATCGCCATCGAATACCGGCGATGCACACCTGTGACAGATGAAGGAGGGTCATTGCCGCTGATCTGGTTCAAGCAGAGGGGACGGTCCGAGTGAAGCAGCGGCGCATCGTTCGTGAACGATGCGCCGCTCGTTAGACTACGCCGCTTCGGCAACAACGTTGCCGATCCAGTTGCGGGCCAGCGTCACGTCGGCCTGCGACAATTGATGTCCTGCCGGCAGGACCTTGTGGTCGACACGCGCGCCCGCTTCCGACAACAGCGCCGCAAGCCGTGCCGAATTGCTCGTTGGCACGATCGGATCGGCCTGTCCGGACAGGAGCAGGACGGGCTTGCCGCCGAGCTCCGGTTGGGGCGGATCGGACAACGGCACCATGGCGCGCAACAGGATCGCGCCTGCAAGCACGTCAGGATTCAGCAGCAACAGCGCCGCGGCGATGTTGGCGCCGTTGGAGAAACCAACCGCAACCGGTGCGGCGATGCCATATCGCTGCCGCGCATCCGCGACGAAGTCGCCGAGTTCGAGCGCGCGCCGGCGCACGTCCTCCTCGTCGAACACGCCTTCGGCGAGGCGGCGGAAGAAGCGCGGCATGCCGTGCTCGAGCACGCGGCCACGCGGCGAGAGCAGGGCGGAGCCGGGCGAGATCATTCGGCCGAGCCCGAGCAGATCGTTCTCGTCACCGCCGGTGCCATGTAACATCAGCAGCGGAGGGGAGCCCGCGTTGGTCGCGGGCTCGAAACGATGGATGAATGAACTCTCGGTCATTGCACGCTCTCTTCCAAACTCGGCAACACACCCTCGATCTGCTTGCGGTGCGATTCGAGGAAAGCCGGCAGCTTCAGGTCGCGTCCCAGCGTCGCGACGGGTTCGTCGACGGCGAAGCCCGGGATGTCGGTTGCGATCTCGAACAGCACGCCGCCGGGCTCGCGGAAGTAGATCGAGCGGAAGTAGTTGCGGTCCCTCTGCTCGGTCGGGTGCAGGCCGTGATTGCTCACGAGCCTCTCGGCCATCTTGCCCTGCTCGGCATCATCGGCCGCACGGAACGCAATGTGGTGCACGGAGCCGCCGCCCTGATGCCCGCGCAGAAAACCCTTGGCCTCGTAGATGTCGACGACGCTGCCTTCGACATCGCCCGGCGCCCTAAAGCGGATCACGGAGCCTTCGCGGCCCGTCTCCTTGAAGCCGAACACGTCGGTGAGGACGGCAGCCGTCTTCGCCGCGCTGTCCAGCAGCAGCGTCACGCCGTGGAAGCCGCGGATCGCGTGCTCGGCCGGCACGTCGCCATTGCTCCAGCCGGGCTCGTTCTCGGCACCGGGAACGCCGACCAGCGCGAGCGCCATTCCGTCGGGATCGGTGAACGGCAGCACGGATTCACCGAAGCGCTTTTCCAGGGCTTCGTAGGCGATGCCCTTCTCGATGAAGCGCTGCGTCCAGTAGCCGAGCGAGCGCAGCGGCACGCGGAAGGCGGTCTGATGGGTCTCGCCGACGCCGCGACGCCCGGCCGGCACGCCGGCCCAAGGGAAGAAGGTCAGGATGGTGCCGGGGCGGCCGGTCTCGTCGCCATAATAGAAGTGATAGGTGCCGGGATCGTCGAAATTGACCGTCTTCTTGACGAAACGCAGGCCGAGGTCCCGGGTGTAAAAGCCGAAATTGCGGATGGGGTCGCCGGCAATCGCGGTGACATGGTGCAGTCCAGACATTGTCGTCCTCCAAAAATTCGGGGAGCGGTCTTGCTCTGGGTGGAAATATCGTTCCGCTTTGGATTGGAGACAATCCGTGCAAATATGACGTCTATGTCTACGATTTGGAAACAATCGCAAGGGCCGGCCCTTGGATAAGGTGGCCAGCCTCCGGGCCTTCGTGAAGGTGGTCGAGAGCGGCAGCTTTGCCGAGGCGGGCCGCCAATTGCGGCTGTCGCGCTCGGCGATCAGCAAATACATCGCAGACCTTGAGGAGAGCCTCGGCGTCCAGCTCCTGAACCGGACCACGCGGCATGCGAGCCCGACCGAGAACGGCCAGCAATATTTCGAGCGCGCGGTCGTCATCCTCTCCGAGATAGAGGCCGCCGACCAGGCGGTGACGCAAGCCCAGTCGGCGCCGCGCGGATTGTTGCGCGTCAACGCGCCGATGTCGTTCGGCACGATGCGGCTCGGACCGGTGCTTGCCGACTTCATGGCACGATATCCGGAGCTTCAGCTCCAGCTCGTGCTCAGCGACGACCTGCTCGATCCCGTGCAGGACGGCTTTGACGTGACGCTGCGGATTGCGGAACTGGAATCCTCCAGCCTGATCGCGCGCAAGATCACGCCGGTGGCGCGCATGATCTGCGCTTCGCCCGACTATCTGGCGCGCCACGGCACGCCGAAGCATCCGCAGGATCTGCGAGAGCACGCCTCGCTGACCTATGGCTTCCTGCTCACCGGCAATCAGTGGAAGCTGACCGGCGCGGACGGCGATCACTGGATCCAGCCGGCGTGGTCGCTCTGCGTCAACAATGCCGAGGTGCTGCGCGACGTCGCGATCAGGGGCAGAGGGCTCGCGCTGCTTCCCGCGTTCATCGCGGCGGACGCTTTGAAGAAAGGTGAGCTGCGCGCGGTGCTGGAAGACTATTCTGCGCCGCCGCTCGCGCTCTATGCGGTCTATCCGCCGACAAGGCATCTGTCGGTGAAGGTGCGGCTCTTCATCGACTTCCTCGTCGAGCGTTTTGGTCGTGAGGGCGAGGCGTCGAGCCGGTCGAAATGAACCGCGGCCGCGCAGAGCCGCGTCTTCGGGCTGATATCCCGCTCTCTCCGTCGTCATTGCGAGGAGCCCGCGACAAAATTGCAAAGCAATTTTGCGCTGGTGCACGAAGATTCCATGGGGAGTGGATAGCGACCAAGTCTGAGGCCAGACTGAGGTTGCAAAATCCATCCAACCTGGAGACGACGATGTTGCTCGATCATCCTTCCGACGGACTGGCCGCTATCCGCACGCAGTTTGGCGCAATTTTTGTGTCGTTGGAACTGAGCCGTTCGACATGGCTGGTGACC
>JAEWFG010000347.1 GCA_023388935.1 Pseudomonadota bacterium
TGGCTTTCACATTGGCCGCGACCAGCTCGTCGAGCCCGGGCTCGTAGATCGGGATCTCGCCGCGATGAAGCGCTGCGATCTTCTTCTCGTCCTTGTCGACGCAGGTGACGTCGTGACCGAAATCCGCAAAACAGGCCCCGGACACCAGTCCCACATAGCCCGTGCCGATCATCGCGATTCGCATGAAAACGCTCGCTCTTTCCTGTTATCGAGGCTTGATCCTGATCGGTTCGGGGCCATCGTCGCCGCGCCGAACGAGGTCGTCCGTACGTTGATGACACCTCATAAGCGGGCGCAAAAACATGGTGTCCGTTAAAATCAAAGGCGCCCGGGGAGTCGCAACTCGCCGGGAGCCTTTGACCCAGATCAGACACGCCCGCCAATTTGCCGACCTGCTTCCCGCATTCGCCACTACGTTGGACCGGATGTAGCGTCAGCACATCAAGACAGGGCCGGATTTTGCGGTCCGATATAATAGCCCACGATTCGCACATTTAATATTGATTTTTATATTTATTTAATTGTAGCTTCCGGTATATCAAAACGATGACCGGATCGCGCGTTTTTCATCCACATGCGCCTGGTGGCACGCGGTCCGCTTTAGCGAGCTCCCATGATATTTCGCGGGATAACATTCGATAAAGCCGCTTAGAAGAGCTTCTAATGCGCCTCGGGATTGAAACCGCCCCCAGAGATGGACGAGTTGTATTCCTCGAAGACGAGACGAAGGTTGCTTATGAGGTCGCCCGCTGGTCGTCCGAAGCCGACGCCTGGGTGCTAAAGACCGGCGAGCCAATCGCCATTACGCCGACGCATTGGTGTTCCCCCCCGGAACCGGAGGGCGAAGCAAGCGACCCCACCTTGCGTTTCGTTGGTACGCGCCAAGCGCTCATAGCTTTGATCGCCGTGATCCTGGTCGGTGCAGCAGCCATCGGTGTCTTCCATTCGGACAAAGTGGCCCGGCTTGCGCGACAAGCATATATTGCGACTGCCGATCGGCTCGGTGTCGATGACGATCGCACGAAGCCAACTTCCTCAAGACGGGCGGGAGCAATACGCGAAGATGCGACATCGCTCAGTCAGAGCATGGCGCCCCCTGGCGCAGCGGCGGAGCTCAAACAGGCGACGGTCACTATCGCGCAGCTGGAGCAATCCCTGGCTCAGGAACGTCGTCGGGCAGCTACTTTAGAGGACCAGCTCGCTGACGGGCGCCGTGAGCTTGCGGCCGTGTCGAGCAGAAAGGGCGAGGCAGCGCAACTCAAGCGTTCGGCGGAAACCGCAAGCGCAGAGCTGAACAAGTCCCTCGAGCAGGAGCGCGGCAAGACAGCCGCCTTGCAGACCGAGCTCGATGGCGTGCGCGGCGAGCTTGCGACCATATCGCGTGAGAAAGGCGAACAGGCCGATCAACTGAAGTCGGCGGAGAAATCCCTGGAGACCGAGCGCGGCCGGGCCGGCGACTTGGCGACCCAACTGGCCGACGTGCGCGGCAAGCTTGTGGCCGTGTCGAGCAGCAAGGACGAGGAGACCGCGCAACTCAAGCGTTCAGCGGAGACTGCAAGCGCAGAGCTGAACAAGTCCCTTGAGCAGGAGCGCGGTAGGACCACCGACTTGCAGACCGAACTCGATGGCGTGCGCGGCGAGCTTGCGACCATATCGCGTGAAAAAGGCGAACAGGCCGATCAACTCAAGTCTGCTGAGACTGCAACCACCAAGTTGCAGCAATCCCTGGAGGCGGAGCGCGGCCAGACTGGCGACTTGGCGACCCAACTCGCCGACGTGCGCGGCAAGCTTGCCGCCGTGTCGAGCAGAAAGGACGAAGAGGCCGCGCAACTCAAGCGTTCAGCGGAGACTGCAAGCGCAGAGCTGAACAAGTCCCTCGAGCAAGAACGCAGCAGGACCACCGCCTTGCAGACCGAGCTCGATGGCGCGCGCGGCGAGCTTGCGACCATATCGCGTGAAAAAGGCGAACAGGCCGACCAACTCAAGTCGGCGCAGACCGCAACCGCCGAGTTGCAGCAATCCCTGGAGGCGGAGCGCGGCCGGACCGGCGGCTTGGCGACCCAACTCGCCGACGTGCGCGGCAAGCTTGCGGCCGTGTCGAGCAGAAAGGACAAAGAGGTCGCGCAACTCAAACAGTCGGCGGAGCCGGCGAGCACGGAGCTCCAAGCGTCCTTGGAGAAGGAGCGCGGCCGGACCACCGCCTTGGAGACCGAGCTCGCTGACGTGCGCCGCGAACTCGCAACCACATCGCGCGCAAAAGACGAGCAGGCCGATCAACTCAAGTCGGCCGCGACCGCAACCACCGAGTTGCAGCAATCCTTGGAGCAGGAGCGCAGCCGGACTGTCGCCCTGGGCAGCCGACTTGCTGACGTTCGCCGCGAGCTTGCGGCCGCGGCGAGTGGAAAAGACGAAGAGTCGGCGCAACTCAAGAAATCATCGAAGGCTGAAAAGGCCCGGCTGCAGTATTCCCTCGAACAGGAGCACGATCGAACGGTCGCTTTGGACGCCGCACTCGCTGACATGCGCCGCGAGCTCGCGACCGCGTCGCGCACAAGAGACGAGCAAGCAGATAAGCTCAAGTCGGCTGACGCTGCCACCGCCAAACTGCAACAGTCTCTCGAGCAGGAACATAAACAGACCGTCGTCTTGGCCACCCAACTCGCTGACATGCGCCGCGAACTCGCGACCACGTCGCGCATAAGAGACGAACAGGCAGATCAACTCAAGTCGAGCGAGAGAACAACCGGGGAGTTGCGACAGTCCTTAGAGCAGGAACGCGACCGGACCGCGGCCCTGCAGACCGGGCTCGGTGACGCTCGCCGCGAACTCGCGGCCGTATCGAGCCGGAAGGACGAGGAGACAGCACACAAGCAGCCGGCGGAGGCCGCACCGGTGGAGTTAGCGCAGCCCCGGGATCAGCAACGCGAGGAGACCGCCTCGTCGGCGAACGAATCGGTCGTAGTGCACCGTCAGCTCGACATAACGGTCGCCGACGATCATGGCCGTTCGCAAAGTGGACGAGTCCTCGACGATCGGACAGCCGGAGAACAAACTGACGACGCTAGAGCCCGCCCAGGCACAGACAACAAGCCGGCGCTTCTGGCGCCAAGCAAAGCCGAAGCAGCGACCATGATCGCGCGCGCAAGCAAGCTTCTCGCGCAGGGAAACATCGCTGCGGCCCGCATGGTACTTGAACGCATTGCCGAGACCGGCAGCGCCGAGGCCAGCTTTGCACTTGCGGAGACTTACGACCCCCGCGTTCTACCCCGTTGGGGGACAGTCGGAACGCAGGCCGACGCGGCGAAGGCGCTCGATCTGTATTCAAAAGCCGCCACCGGCGGCATTGCCGAGGCGACGCATCGCGTGCGCGCGCTAGCTCAGTGACGAGGTTCATCAATGAAAGGCTCGTATCGAATATTCCTGTCGTCATTGCTCGGTGCCCTGATCGTGGCTCACCTCGCACTGGGGCTGGATCACATCAAAGCGTGGGCGCAGAGCCCTCCCAAGGAGCGCATCGCTCGTCGCAGCATCACTGAAAACGAGAGGGTGAATGCTCAAAAGGCAAAACTGAACAACTGGAGCATCGGCCTGGCCGCCGGTCTGCTCGAGGGCGCCCCCATCCGCCTTGCCACCGAGATGGCGCGCGTTGTTGACGATGGCCCGAACCTGCTTGTCTTACCGGTCGTGACGCGCGGCCCTGTGGAAAATCTCAACGCGCTTCTCTATCTGCGCGGCATCGACATGGCCATCGTCAACTCCGACGCATTCGAAGAATACAAAATTCAGTCACCGGACATTCAGAAGCGCATCGTCTATCTTCTAAACCTCTTCCCGTCGGAGCTGCACGTTTTCGTTCGACCGGAGATACAGAGCCTCCAGGATCTCGCCGGAAAGAAGGTTAACTTCAACACTCAAGGCACGGCTGCATCCTATTCAGGCCCGCTCATCTTCAGCCGCCTTGGCATCGAGGTGAACAAGACCTTCATCCCCCATCAAGTTGCGCTCGAAGAGATGAAGAAGGGCGACATGGCGGCCGTTGTCTTCATCACGTCAAAGCCTGTGGACGCATTCGTGCGCGGTCGGTGGGATGCGGGGTTCAAGTTCCTGCCGGTTGCCTACGACAGCAAATTCGAAGACTATTATCTTCCGTCCACCTTGGAAGCCAGCGACTACCCCAATCTGATCGGGCGGGGCGAACGCATAACAACCATCGCGGTACCGACCGCTCTCGTTGCATTCAATTGGCCAACGCAGTCGAACCGATATCAGCGCGTGGCACGCTTTGTCGATCATCTCTTTTCTCGAATCGACAAGCTGCAAGCACCCGGGTTCGATCCCAAGTGGAAATCGATCAACCTCGCTGCAACCGTGCCCGGACTTGTCCGCTCCCGCTCGGCTCAGGAGTGGCTCGATCGCCAGGGGAAAGCGAAGCAGGCCACGCAATGAGGATGGCTGTCATCCCGCTGTGTCTCGCCTTCGATCTCGCCAACAACGCGGCGTTTCCGCAAAGCAACAGCGAACCGGTATCGCATCTGCACGCTTGCTCATTGATGGAGCCAGCAGAGCGTGTAGAGTGTCTGAACAAACTGTCGCAAAGCATCTCGCCGCCAGCGCCCGCCAGCAACTGGACTATCAGCGAAACGATCTCGCCTTTGGACTACACACCGGTTGTCATCGCCGTCACGTCGTCCCGGACCGAAAATCCCTCGCTGCAACTCTCGCTCGCCTGCCGCGGGGGCCGCACTGAGCTCGTCATCGCAGGCCTCGGCATCGGCCGCCCTGAGGACTACACCGTCTCGTATCGCATCAACGACGGCGGTTCGGTCATGACTGCCGTGGGCAAACCCTTCTTCGGGACTGGCACCGCGTTCAAGACCGATGTCGTTCGCCTCCTCCAGTCCCTTCCCAATGAAGGTCACATCTCGATCCGCCTGGCTCCCCGGACCGGTCCAGCCAGTGAGGGACAGTTTCCGCTTAACGGATTGAAGGTCGTGCGAAATAAACTGGCTGCTGCATGTAAATGGCCGCAGGCCTTGGCCGGACCACGCAACTGACACCCATCGACTGAATGAAGGAGATGCATGTGGCGAGATTCAACAACGTTATCATGATGGCGGCAGCCTGCGCGGTGGCCCTTTTGGCACTTCCGCCTCTGACGGCCCAAGATCATAAGCAAGCAAACGCGCAGACATCCGGCCCTGACGCCCCTGACAAGTCGCAGCATCGTCTGATCTTGCAGATAAATGCGAACGATCCCGCGCTGATGAACCTGGTTTTGAACAACGCCGCGAACGTCGTCCAATATTACAAGGGACGCCATGAGGACGTGTCGATCGAAGTCATTGCCTTCGGTCCCGGACTGCACATGCTGCGAGGAGACACATCTCCCGTTAAAGCGCGTATTGAAACGATGGCATTGAGCATGCCGGAGGTTTCCTTCGCGGCCTGCGGCAACACCCGCGAAAACATGAGCAAAGCCGAGAACAAGGACATTCCCCTCATTCCCGAGGCGAAGATCGTGGCGTCCGGCGTTGTTCGCGCCATGGAATTGCAAGAGCAGGGATGGGCATACGTCAAACCCTGACAGCAACCGAGCGATGTCCCCCGAGGCCGGCCTGGCTCCGGCGGGCGCCGCGCGACGGACCCATTCACGCGTTTACGATCAATCAGGCCTGAAATACCCTCTTCACTATTGAAGACATGATTGGCTCGCGTCGTTTGAACCATTCACATTGTCGGACAAGGGAAAGACGGAACGTATGCTAGATCAGCTCAACGTCATGCTACAGCGGCCTGTAAGCGGATTTATCGCATCACCAGACGGACAGAGGACGCCGTGTTGGGCTCCTGAAATCCTGGTTGGCTAGCTTATGACCGCGCTCGACAGACGGACTGAAACGCTTCAAAGATTCGCCGCTGTAGCTGCATGGGGACTGTTGGCATGCATTGCTTACATAAGCATCTCGCCAGTCGAAGTCCGGACGAATTTTTCGTATTGGGCGAGTGTCGAACGCAGCGCCGCTTTCGCTGCTCTCGGGATACTTTTCTACCTCGCCTATGGCCGTTCTATCTTTCTTGTATGCTTGATCGTGCTCGGAAGCGCTGCACTACTGGAGCTTGCGCAATTCGTTACGGTGGATCGACACGCGCGCGCGATCGACGCCATAGAAAAGATTGCGGGAGGGTCTCTTGGCATACTTGCCGGGCGCACAGTCATGTTCCTCCAAGACATACGCCGCCGCACCAAGTCCGCCGGCAGCCAGGGCGCCTGATCTGCTTCACCCTCTCAACGACCGGACTGCGGGTCAGGATCCGCGCCGGTCCGGCGCCGGCCCCATTTGGGACGAGTTCGTCGGCCCTTCGACGATCCGGGCAGGACATCCGAACGTCGTCGCCCCCATCGGAACATCACGATTGACGAACGAACTCGCACCGATGATCGCCTTGTCGCCTACCGTCACGCCCATCTGGATGATCGTGTTCGGGCCAATGTAAACGCCGCTCCCGATGCGAGTCTGCGCATATTCAATCGGCTCTTCTCCAAGGGAGATTGAACGCTTGACGGTATGATGCGTGTAGATCTGGACACCAGCGGAGATCGAACACCAATCGCCGATCTGCAAGCCCCCGCCCGTGCCGTCTAATATGCATCCAGGCCCGATCCAGGTATTCTTTCCAACCCGCACCTCGCCCAGCACGAGGACGTTGTCGTACATCGTCGTCCCCTCCCCGAAGCCATAAGCTGCTGCATTGTCCCCCCGCTCTGTAAGGAGGTCGCCAACGGAGACCCGGCGGTCAAACTGACGCTTCTTGCGCGCGGCGAGGACTTGCAAAAACCGCCGAACGAGCGAGAGCCATTCGTCTGCTTGCTGTTCAGATAGTCCCGAATCCAACAACGGCATGGAAACACTCGCAATAGTTGACCCCAAGCACGTCTTGGAGAGAATGACATCGGAGCGGCGGACAATGTATCAAATACTTATTTAATGCGCCATGGTAGCCCTTCGAACGGCAAAAGGACGCGCCTGTTGTCAGGCGCGTCCTCGGCGTTCAAGTCAATGACTTGGAAGCAGGCGTCTCGGCCGACTGTTGTGGCGAGCCCCCGGCGTCAGCGCTCTTTCAGCGCGTGGCTGGCCTGATCGCGAAGCGGCTTGACCAGATATGACAGCGCTGTTCGAGACGGCGTTTTGATGAAGACCTCGACAGGCATGCCAGGGACCAGCTTTTCCTTGCCGAGCTTCGCGATCTCGTCCGCGTTCAGCAGGATACGGGCAGTGTAGTAGCTGGTACCGGTTCGTTGATCCTGGATAAGATCCGGCGAGACGACGCTAACCTTGCCCTCGACCTCTGGCGTCGTCTTTTGGTTGAAAGCCGTGAATTGCATCATCGCGGTTTGGCCAACATAGACGTGGTCGATATCCCGCGGGTTAATCTTGGCTTCCACCGCCAGCGCATCCGCATCGGGGACAATCAGCATGATCTGTTCGCCCGGCGCAATCACGCCGCCGACAGTGTGCACCGAAAGCTCATGAACGCGCCCGGACTGAGGCGCCCGAATATCGATGCGGTTCAATTGATCCACCGCCGCGGTCTTGCGTTCGATAACTTCGGAGAGCTTGGAGCGGGTTTCGACCAGGTCCTTTCCGACTTCGGTCCGCAGATCCTGGTCAATCTGAATGATCTGAAGCTCGATCTCGGCTATCTTCCCCTTGGACTGGGCAATCACCCCGGTGAGCTGGCTTCGCTCACCTTCCAACCGCGCGCTGTCGCGCTCGAGTGCAGTAAGCCGCGCAATTGGCACGAGGTTCTTCTGCCACAGGCTCCGTACGCCCTCCAGTTCTTGAAGGATGAAGTCGACCTCCTTCTGCTTGGCCTGGAACTGTCCGGTATAGCCCGTGATCTCGTCATTAAGCTGGGCCTTCCGCTCTTGCAACTGCGCCTTTTGTCCGGCCCGCGACTTTCGGCGCAGATCGAACAGCGTCTTCTCGGCGGCGACGACACGAGCGGCCTCGGTACGGCTGTCCTTCACTCGTTCAACCAAGACCGGCGGAAATGCGATTGCGTCGGCACCATCGCGCTCGGCCTCGAGCCGTGCCTGACGGGCAAGAAGCTCATCGAAACTCTTGGTGAAAATCGTCGCATTGGCGAGAGTCTGAGTCTCGTCAAGACGGATCAGGATATCGCCTGCGTTCACCCGATCTCCGTCACGGACGCGCAACTCGCGAACAATGCCGCCCGTGGAGTGCTGGACCTTCTTGACGTTCGAGTCCACCACCACGGCGCCCTGGCCGATCACCGCACCCGACAGCTCGGACGTCGCCGCCCAGCCACCGATAACGAGCGTCACGAATCCGAACATCAGCGTACCAACGACCATGTACCGCTGAATAGAGTGCAATGCAGGTGTTACCTTGATGTTCATCGCGCTCCCCCGTATCCGTCAGCTACCACCTTCAACGGAGCAGCCGGTTTAAGCACTTTCTTGAGAACGTCCTCTTTGGGCCCGAACGATTGGATCTGTCCATCGCCGACCACGAGAACATGGTCTACAGCCTCAAGCGCCTTCGGGCGATGCGCAACCACCACCGCGATGCCGCCGCGGCGACGGACCCCCAGGATCGCTTCCGTGAGGGCTACTTCGCCTTCGGAATCGACGCTCGCGGTTGGCTCGTCGAGCACGACCATGAACGGATTGCCGTAAAGAGCACGAGCAAGCCCGATGCGCTGACGCTGGCCAAACGACAACGCCATTCCACCCTCGCCGATCTGGGTCGAGTAGCCGCCGGGCAATGAGAGGATCAAGTCATGCGCACCAGCCGCCCGCGCGGCTTCAAGAACGGTGTCGGACGTTGCGTTGACGTCGAACCGCGCAATATTGACGGCGATGCTGCCCTCGAACAGTTCGACGTCCTGCGGCAAGTATCCGATATGCTTGCCGAGTGCATCCGGCGACCACTGATCGAGCGTCGCATTATCGAGCTTGATCTTGCCGCGCAGGCGGGGCCATACGCCGACCAGGGCACGTGCGAGCGTCGACTTGCCAGAGCCGCTCGGACCGATAATTCCCAGGGCCTGACCGCTTTGCAGTTGAAACGAAACATCGTGAATTGTCGGCTTTTCCGAGCCCGGCGGCCCGGCGTATAGCTGCTCCACGACCACGGCCTTTGCCGGCGGGGGGAGGAGCAGAGGTACGGCTGCCTCAGGCAGGAGCTTGAGGAGTTGATCCAGGCGCTGTCCGGACTGACGCGCACTCACGAAGCCCTTCCAGTTCGCGATGGCGATCTCGACGGGAGCGAGGGCTCTCGCCGTCAGGATCGATCCGGCAATGATGATGCCCGCCGTCGATTCCTGATTGATGACAAGAACGGCACCGACCGAAAGGACGACTGACTGCAAGACGGAGCGAAATAGTTTGGAGAGACCTCCCAACCCGTTTCCAATGTCGCTCGCATGCTCGTGCGCAGCGAGGTATTTGCAGTTGATCTCATGCCAGCGAAGCGCCGCCTGCCCCCGCATGCCCATGGCCTGGAGGACCTCGGCATTTCGTCGCCCCTCCGTCGCGAGCGCGTTGCGCGCAACTGCAAGACGCGAATACGCTTTCGAGGGTCCGCGGGTTCTGGCTTCGGTGAGACACGTAACTGCGACCAGTACGAGTGCACCCACCAGAGCGGTCAGGCCGATCCAGAAATGGAACAGGAAGCAGATTCCGAGATAGATGGGCAGCCACGGCAAATCGAACAGCGCCGTCGGTCCGCCGCCGGATAGGAAGCTGCGGACCTGATCCAGATCCCTCAGTGGCTGCAATCCATCGCCATCGCCGCGCGCCTTCAACGGCATGCGCACCACTGCTTCGAACACGCGCAATCCGAGACGCTCGTCGAGGTACCGCCCGACCCTGACGCTTATCCGGCTTCGTATCAGATCAAGACCGCTCTGGAAGGCGTACAGGATCACAGCCAACAGCAGCAACGCCGCCAGCGTCGGGATGCTGCGCCCCGGCAGAACTCGGTCATAGACCTGGAGCATGAAGAACGAGCTCGTGAGCATCAAAACGTTGCTCAGGCCACTGAATGCGGCGAGCGCCCAGAACACTTGCCTGCATGACTTGAGGAAGGCCGCTATTTCGGACTTCGGCTCCTCATAAATCGACTGTTGTTTCGGCTTGTTGGAGAACATCGTTCCCCGAATTGCTTCGACGCCACGCGTCGTCAAACGATTTAGTCCGAACTTGGGCATCAGGCTCCTTCCCCGTTTTGCAACGAGCGCGATCGCGTCCCCGAACGCTGCAAAACTCCACCCCCGCAGCGCATAAACATATCTCGGCGGAGGGAATTCCCTCCGCCGTCCCATGTCATTCATTGCTTACGTCCGTTAGTTTGACCCCAAACTCACATTCAAGCAGATGACGTTCGCATCGACTACGCGAAATGGAAGTCCTGGCTCGTAAGCGAGCCTAGCTTGGTCGATTTCAGCGTCAGCGAATCGGCTCCTGAAGCAATGACAACGTCGCTGCCCTGCTGGGTCGCATGGCTAAGTACGCTGGCAAAATTGCTGAAGGCGGCGTTGCTGAACTGAATTACGTCGTGCGCAGAACCTGTCGCCGCGAAATCCTTGATCACGTCTTTTCCGAAATGCGCGTTGAACACGAACGTGTCGGCGCCTCCGTTACCAGTGAGGATATCGTTGCCCGCCGTGCTCTTCAGCGTATCAGCGGATGACGAACCGATCACGATGGCACCGGAGCCTCCAACGAGCTTTCCGGCACTGTTGTACTCCTGCGCCGTGATCGTGTGCACGGTGTCCGAGAGCTTATTTGCC
>JAEWFG010000372.1 GCA_023388935.1 Pseudomonadota bacterium
ATGGCGGGCGTGGCGTTCGCAGTTGAAGGTGATGGGTTGGCTTCGCAACCGAATCCTACGCCGCATCAGCGCTTTACACCACGCTCGCCAACCCCTCAGGCGCCCACTGGCGAATAAGACGGGCTAGAAGCTTCACGGAGTTCGGGGCGTCCCTGACTTTCCCTTCTCGATCCGGTTGCATGCAGACATTGAAGTCCGTTTCGAGAGTGGGGGCGATCCTTAGGTTATTATCGTGTCCTATCGACAATGATCCCAAATCGATAACGATAACGGAGGGGGAAGCAAATGAAAGCATCGATATTCTGCCTGCCGAGCGTCGGCTCGCGCGCCGAGATCGAGGCGGGCATGGCTGCGACGAGACCGGAGCTCTACCGGAAGATGCTGAGTGAGTTGACCGAACTTGTCAAACTTGCCGACGACCTCGGCTACGATTCGGTCAGCTTTACAGAGCATCATTTCCACATCGAGGGCTTTGAGCTTTCCAATAACCCGGTGCTGCTTGACCTCTACTTCGCGATGCAGACGAAGCGCATCCGTGTCGGTCAGCTCGGCATCGTACTCCCGGCCGCCAACCCGATCCGCGTCGCCGAGGACATCGCTATGCTCGATCACATGACCGGTGGGCGAGCCTGCGCCGGCTTTGCCCGCGGTTATCAGCGACGCTGGGTCGACGTCATGGCGCAGCAGACGCACGGCGTTTCGGGGACCCTACCGCACCACCATGATGCGATCGATCAGGCCAACCGCGAGGCGTTCGAGGAGAATTGGCAGATTATCAAGAAATGCTGGACTGAGGAGATGCTGACGTTCCAGGGCAAGTACTGGAAAGTGCCGGCCGGTGCAACGCCTTGGGATCTCGAGACTACCGCCAAATACGGTAAGGGCGTCGAGAATGGCATGTTAACATCGGTTGGCGTCGTGCCGAAGCCGTTGCAGAAACCATATCCGCCGGTATTCCTGCCGTTCGCGTCGTCGCCGAACTCTATTCGCTGGGCTGCGCGAGAGGGCGTCACCGCGATCCTGCCGCCAATGCATGAGGCGTACGAGTCACCGCTGTTTGACCTTTATGCGGAGGTGTCAAGAAAGTCGCGGGGACAAGGCACGGGCTTGTTGCGCGATGTCATCATCGCAGACACGGACGAGGAAGCTATGGCGTTGTGGGAGGACTCCGGCCGTTTCTCCGGCAAGGCGTGGTTCGAGCCGTTCGGCTTTCGCCGCGGCCTGATGGATCCAGTGACGAAGAGTTTTGCGACCGCGAAGGAATCAATCGATCTTGGCTACGCCTTGGTCGGCACCGTCGACACTGTTACGCGCGCGCTCGAGGCCAACATGAAACGGCAGCCTGTCGATTGGTTGTTCTGCTATACGTACAACGCGCTAGTTCCGCACAGCAAGCTCATGAAGTCGACCGAGGCGTTGTGGACCAAAGTGCTGCCGAAGTTCATGTGAATCTCCTGTTATCCGCGCGGGAGCGGCTCTACGTCGCGCCGACCATCAGGTCGTTGCTCGGAAAGCCGCTGCCGCTCGACGCCTCGCTCGAGGAGAGATGGCTGACGAAGTATTCGCGACCGACTAAGATCAAGTTCGTCGGCGTCTGGGACACCGTGGGTTCGAGGGACATCCCGCGCGGTAGCGCCGAAGCCAAGGTGTTATTCGGCCTGCAATATTGGCTCTGCGTATTGCCTCAGGAAGGAATGTTACCCGGGATGAAGGTCTGCGAGCTCCGCAGACCGGTCTCGAAGCTGCGGCGAGCTCGGTGGAGGGGCTGTGGGCGGGGCGGAGAGATCATTACACGCAGCGCCGTCCACAGCCCCGGTCCGTATTTCCTCCAGCTGCATGGATAACATCCAGCGACGGCGTCTGCCGAAGAGAGTGGCGTTCAGTCCCGTGGATCGACTGATCTTTGTTGGGCTGTATCGTTTGGCGCCCAATGCCGTCAAGGCGCCGACGACCGTGAAGGCAAAATCTGTTGGCACCGTGCCGGTTTCAGATCGTATTGGCGCTGGAAATCGCGGCAGCGCTGCGGCCGCCCGACTATTCCGTTAGAAGTTCGCCGGCTGATCCGCGAAATGAGCATTGTCAACCCGTTGTGGGGAGCGCCGAGAATCCATCGGAGAACTTCTCAAGCTCGGCATCGAGATCGGCCAGACCAGCGTCGCCAAGTATCTGGCACGGAGGAGGAGCCCCCCATCGCAGGGATGGAAGACGTTCCTTCGCAATCATGCGGACGGCATTGTCGCAATGGATCTCTTTGTCGTGCCGACAATTTCGTTCCGACTGCTCTATGGTTTGCTGATTATGGCTATGGCCGGCCGCAGATCCTGTGTTTTGGAGTGACCGCGCACCCGACGGCTGAATGGCTCGCCAATCAGCTCACTGAAGCCTGTGGCTGGGAGCAAATCCCTCGCTACTTAGTTAGGGACCGTGATCGCGCTTACGGCGAGAGCTTTGTCCGCCGGGTTCGGTCGATCGGCATTCGAGACCGCCCGACGTCTTTCCGCTCACCTTGGCAAAACGGCTACGCCGAACGGTTGATTGGTTCAATCCGGAGGGAATGCATCGATCATGTCGTAGTCTTCGCCGAACGCCATCTGCGCCACGTTCTGCTGTCGTACAAAAGTACTACAATACCACGCGCACTCATTTGTCATTGAAAAAGGATGCCCCGGTACCTCGCGCCGTTGAGCGGGCCGGGGAGATCATCTGCGAACCGATCCTGGGTGGACTGCAGCATCAATATGGACGGATCTGATTTACGGTAGGCACAGGTGGTACGCTTCAGATAGGGGCAGCCGGACTTACCGGGACCCTCGATGCGATCTCGACCGCGAGCGGTGCCGTGGCCATCAGCGGCGGCGGCACCGTCATCACGAGCGCAGGCGATGCGATCGCCAAGGCGGCGATCGGCCTCCTGGTGAAGGTTTTGCGTCCGAGGTCGGCCGCTCCGGGGTACGCGTCAATGCGATCGCCCCGAGCATTGCCGAGACTGCGCTGACCGGCCCGTTCAAGCAGCGCCCCGACATCTACAATCTCTACGCCGGCCACACCGTGTTCAATCGCTGGAGCAGCGCCGACGAGGTCGCAACCGCCGTAGCCTATCTCGCCTCGGACGCCGCGAGCTAGCCCGTCCTATTCGTGAGAGCGCGGTTTTTTGGTCCGATTGATGCGGCCGCATATCTCCTCTGACGAGGCGCACAGGATTGCCTTCGGCTTTTCACCGCCTGACGATCCGTACTTTGCAACGCG